>NZ_AP019309.1:3000000-3212924 GCF_003925875.1 Intestinibaculum porci
TTGGTATTCCTACTGCGTCTACTCCTATAGGAAAAGCAAAATATAACTCAAGCATCAATTCCAGAGAGCCTACTGACAGAAAAATTGGAGGTCAGCCAGGACATTCTAAAAGTGAACTCGGTATTCCTGATGATATTGACGAAGAAATTGAATATGTGGCAGATGATGCAACTGAGTGTCCGAAATGTGGTTCTCATGAACTTGTTTTCACCGGCAAAACTAAAGCTGTATATGAGAAAACTATTAGCATCAAGCCTATAAACCTCAAAAAGGTTTTCTATCAATACAAATGCGGAAGCTGCGGGACTACATTTTTTCTTGGCCTGAAGCCTAATGAAAGATCAGCCTGTCACTATGGGACGGCAGTACAGGCCGTTGGCTTATCGCTAATGAATACCTGCAATGTTCCTATTAACAAGGTTAAAACCTTTTTTGAGGGGATCACAAACGGAGAAATAAGTCCGTCAGAAGGCTACCTTGCAAAACTTCCTATGATTGCATCAAAAAAGTTATCTGAGTTCCGTATAGTTTTAAAGAATCTAATGCTCCAAAGAACTCTCGTATATTGGGATGACACTGTTATCAATATTAATACAAAGAAAGGCTGCCTGCGCTTTTACGGAGATGAAACACTCTCATATTATACGGCTCATGAGAAGAAAGATCTTGAAGGGATTGAAGAAGACAAAGTCCTAACACTACTCACTGAAGAGCAAAAAACGATGCATGATCACAATAAAGTGAACTATAACGCTAAATTCAAGTTTGGCAACCTTGAATGCAATCAGCACCTTCAGCGTGACCTCAAAAAAATCGCTATTGATACAAAACATGATGAGCTTATGGAACTGAAAGATCTTATTTCCGATACCATCCACAAACGCAAAGAAGCCATAAACAAGGGAGAGACTCGCTTTAGTGATGAATTTATTGAAAACTTTAACAAAAAAGTTAATGATATACTCAACCGAGCGGAAAAGAGAAACAAAAAAGATTATGATGCATACTTTGGAAGATCCGAGAAGACGCTAATTAAGCGTATACGTGATTATTATGATAATTACTTTGCTTGGGTAAATGATTTCACTCTTCCGACAACCAATAATTGCGCAGAACGCGGACTTAGAGTCGTAAAAAGCCATATGCGATCATCAGGACAGTTCCAAAATATTCAAAACGCTCAGTATTACGCAGATGCCAAAACGTATATAGAAACCTGCAGGAAAAACGGAATAAATGAGATCTATGCAATGATACGACTTTATGAAGGTGATCCAATAACGGTAAAAGAAATATTCTCAGGGGAAGATCTCTCCTGAGAATCGACAAACCGTTATAATGGTGGAATAAGGTATCATAGCCATTACCTGAAATCAGATTTAACATCATGCTTCATTTCGCTGTGTATACATTTTACATACCTCTTTACTACAATTAAAACAAGGCCGTATCACGGGCACCGTTCCGTGCTCTTTTTAGGTACAACTTTATATATCAACTATATCTAACCGTGAATAGTAACGAATTTTATGAAGCATTTTAAAGTATTATTGACTGTTTTATTATCCCTATGCATGCTTTTCACGATGACCTCTCCAGCTTACGCAGAAGAGAGTGTCGCGGGTAAAACAAAGTATCTGACTGTTGGGGATACGTATTATTTAAGACTCAAGCATACCAGCTTAACAGGGAAAGCGACCACTTCTCATAAGAAAGTTCTTAAGATCAAGAAGATCAAACGTAATCAGTGGAAGACAACGGCTTTAAAAGCTGGGAAATCAACCGTTACTGTCAGCTTTGCCGGTAAAAAACAAAAGGTGTACTTTGTCGTTAAGAAGCCAAAAGCCGCCCCTACTTATCTTTATTTCTTTGATAACTACAAACAAGTGAATATGGCTGTTGGGGACAGCTTAGATGTCAGCCGTAAGTTATACTTCTATGCGCCTAAAGCGAAGAGTACCCAATTGAAATACAAATCTTCTAATAAGAGTATTGTCTCAATCACTAAAAACGGCACGGCCAAAGCCTTAAAAGCTGGTAAAGCCACAATCACCGTCAGCTACAAAAAGAAAAAAGCGAAAATGACCATTACTATCCATGAATTGACTGTCACAGCCAATGCGCTGCCGGTGACGATTAGTAACTACAATAGCTTTGATCAGTCTTTGATCAATCAATGTCAAATCACCAATGTCTCTTTTGAAAAGACTTATTATGACTACGATAATAGCTTTTCCCTCTATATGGTATTAACAGGGACAAAAACATTCGCCACGGAGATTGCGTCAAAACCTTGTAAGGTAGGATGGAAACTGTATGATCAAAATAATGTCGTTGTTAAGTCCGGATTATTTTATACGGATTCGGTAAATAATGGCGAAACCTTTACGACAAAACAAATCATTACGGCGAAATTATCAGAAGGTCAGTATCACCTCGTCTTAGAAGATTATTAATACCTATGCACTTAAAAAGATTTCCTTGCCCAGGAAATCTTTTTTAAATTATTGTTGCATTGATGATATAGAAACGACAGGCTAACCAGGTGAGTGCTACAATCAATTATGATTTTCAAAACATGAAAAAGGGATCATTATGAAGAAATCAAAAATTGTTTTGAGTCTAATCCTGTCTTTGTGCCTGTTACTGATGGTCAGTCCACCGCTGCAAGCCAAAAATGCCCTATCCACGAAAAAGTACACGATTGCCCAAGGAGAAAGTTTTACTTTGCGTTTACTTTTCACCAATGCCAATGGAAAAGCATCACTTTCCAATAAGAAAGTGATCAGTATTAAAAAGATCAAAAAGAATCAATGGAAGGTGAAAGGCTTAAAAGCGGGAACCTCAACGGTAACGATCACCGCCGCCAAAAAGAAATACAAAGCGAAAATCACGGTTAAAAAAGCTGTTACAGCAACAAAAATATATTTCTACGACTCCTATAAAGCGGTCCATGCTGGCGTTGGTGATCGTCTTGATCTGGCGAACCATTTGTATATCTATGCCACCAAACTGAATCGTTCCCAAGTGAAATATCGCTCTTCTAATCCGAAGGTGGTCACAATCAATAAAACAGGTTCGGCTAAGGCTTTAGCTGCTGGTCGTGCGACGATCACCGCTTCCTATAAGAAGACGACGGCCAAGATGACCATCACAGTTCATGCCCTTAATGTCACAATCGATGCTTTGCCACAAACGATCAGTTCTTATAACAGCTTTGATGGCTCCCTCTCTAATCAGTGTCAGGTCAACGCGATCACTTTTGAGAAAAGCTATTATGCTTACAGCAATACGTTCTCACTGTATATGACGATCTCAGGAACAAAAACGATGACAACTACGATTGCTAATCAGATGTGCAGAATAGGCTATAAGCTGTATAATGCCCAGAATGTCGTGGTCAAATCAGGTATCTTCTATAGTGACAATGTGGCTGCGGGAGAAAGCTTTACCACCAGAAATATCATTTCTGCATCTCTGCCGGAAGGCAGCTATCACCTTGTTCTAGAAAATATGGCCTAACAAAAATAAGCGTTAGATTAAATATCCATAATTACTAAATTATGATAATTTAAAATCTATATAAGCTTGATTTGTAATTTTAAACCGGTTACTCTCTAACTTGAATAAATATAACTTTTAACGGAAAAACCCCAGCTCCTGCTGCTAACAGCGTTGCTGGGGGTGTTTAATTTGGCTAAATTGTTCAGAGAATCGGACCTGATCAACTCAATATAATGTGCGTTATTATTTTAAAATATAACACGATAAAGTGACGCATTACACCGTCCAACAGGCATATCCGCACCACCCTCGTCCAAATATCAGCGGGCCGAATATTTTTGCCACAGCATAATGGATGGTTGCAGCCTCATACACGCCTGTGAACAGATAATATCAGAATTCCTCGATCTGCATGTTTTCGTTACAGATCAATCCAAGATAGACAAGCATATACAGACCGACAAGCAGTTGAACAATGCGCCTGGAGTGCCTGTATTTTTTGATAAACAGAAAGATGCCCAGAGAAATGGACAGGCCAATGTAGCTGAAATTGAATAGATTGCCCTTTGTCAGTCATAAGGTAATTGCGATTGTTTCAAACAAAACCAGCATTATGATCAGCATCGCATATTTCTTCATCTCTGCATCTCCACAAATCCCGATTTATCGCAGACTATATCGCCATACTCTCATAAGCATAGCTATCCCGATAAACCGTTTCCGGCGCAATATCAATTTCCCCGTTGTTCCATGTAATCACGCCGTGAAACAAAACCGGGTTCATAAAAATCTTTTCATCCGCAAGCGGCGCAAAAGCGGAGCCTTGCAACCTAGTGGTATCGAACAACCTCTTTTCCCCTGTGGAAAATGTCACAAGCAACATACTGCCGCGCAAGGGCTTTGCTTCTGTAACCTTGATACCGTCCTGCATTTCTCCAGCATAGCAAATATCATTCAGAATATACATTAAAATCACCTCAATTCATAGGCGGAATTTTTTCAAAATGTTCACCGAGTCCTGCCTTTGGGGCTGCCTTGGCTAAAGCACTAATTAATAATACGCGATTGTAACTGCCAATCGCACAAAATGAAGATCGCAAGCTCTTCATTTTATATACTATGATTGGCAGTCGCTCAAGAAAAATACGCCGTTGTCATAAAGAAACGGAGAGCGAGCCACGTTAAAGTGATCATTAACAGCAGTCCCACAATACAGATCACACCAAAAAGAGGCGTCTTCATAATCAGTCATCCTTTCATCCCATACCTTACCTTTATTGTAAGCGTAAACATATCATTTTGCAATAAAAGGATGATGAACGCGCAAAATTGGTGCGCGTTCAATATTTACTGTAAATATTTCTTGATATCTGCAAGAATCTGTGGCGTTGTCATACCGACTTTTTTTAATAACGCTTCTGGATCATAACGATCATAGAAGGATTTGGCTAGGCCATAGTTCTTGACCTTCATATCTGTTGGCCCATAAAATGAAGCCACTTTCTCGCCAAAACCACCACTTAAAATGCCATCTTCTAAGGTGATCACTAACTGATGGTTTTGTTTGAGAGAGGTTAATAGATCTTCATCAATACCTGATGCAAAGCGTGGATTGATCAGTGTTGGTGTAAAGCCATAGGTTTTCTTGATCGCCTGACTCAAGGCTTCGCCACGGGCATAGAAATCACCTAGTGCAATAATGGCCACTTTTTCTCCCGCTTCTTCGACCTGGAATGTATTGATCTGACTAAAGTTAAGATTGGTTTGGCGATGGTGCACTTCATCCCCAGGAATGAGAATCATGACCGGATGATCTTGCTGATCAAGGGACCATTCTAACATCGCCAGATACTCTTCTTTGCAAGTAGGAGCTAAAACCACCAGGTTCGGGACATTGGCATAAGCTGCCAGGCCGAAGATGCCCAGATGTGTCACATCGGTTAAGCCATCAAAAGATGTATAGTTCAAAAGAATTGTCACCGGATTATTGTTGATACAGACATCATGAGAGATCTGATCATAGGCTCTTTGAATAAACGTTGTATTGGTGACAACCAGCGGTTTAGCGCCTCTTTTCGCCGCGCCGGAAGCCATCGCCACTGCCTGTTCTTCCGCAATGCCTACATCCACATACTGCTTGCCAAGACGTGCACGCTGATCAGGGCTGAGCCCAACGCTGCCAGGCATAGCTGGCGTGATGACTAAGAAGTCTGGATCTCTTTGTGCTTTGTCCAAGATGTAATCAGTCGTCATTGAGGTATAGTCTTCCCCTTCACCAAAAGAGATCGTTGGCTTGCCCGTGGCGCGATCAAATGGCAAGCACCAGTGCCAGGCTTCCTTATTGTCTTCCGCAATTTTATAGCCTTTTCCTTTGCATGTATGAATATGGACAACGATTGGATGATCGATATCTTTAACCTTTTTAAATAAAGTGATCAGTGCCGCAATATCGTTGCCACGTTCTTCATAGATATAATCTAAGCCGAAGGCTTTAAACAAATTGTTAGCTGATGTACCATGAGATTCTCTTAAGTCTTTTAAGCTTTTATAGAGACCGCCATGAACTTCCGCAATGGATTGTTCATTATCATTGACCACAATAATAAGATTAGATTGTATTTCTGAACCAGCCACATTGAGTCCTTCTAAGGCTTCGCCGCCAGATAAAGAACCGTCGCCGATAATGGCAATAATATTTTCATGATCGCCTTTTAAGTCGCGGGCTTTGGCTAGTCCTGTCGCTAAAGAGATTGATGTTGAAGTATGGCCCACGTTAAAGAAGTCATGTTCACTTTCATCAGGGTTGGTATACCCTGAATCTTCTTGAAAATGGGCATCATCGATATAGCCATTTCTTCTTCCAGTTAATATTTTATGGGGATAACTCTGATGGGAAACATCAAAGACAAATTTATCTTTTGGAGAAGAAAAAACATAATGTAAAGCGATCTCTGCTTCCACCATGCCAAAGTTAGGGCCAAAGTGCCCACCTATTTTGGTTAAACGGTTAAACAGGGCTTCTCTGATTTCGTCAGCTAGATCCTTCAATTGATCAAGGGAGAGTTTTTTGACATCTTCAGGTCCATTAATGGTTTTTATATAGCGATAATTGTTCATAACATATTTCCTTTCTACCTTATTCACTAGTGATTATACTGCTATTTCGCACTATGTCTAATGCCTATCTTTAATGGCTTAACATACATTTTCTCTATGGCAAATAGAGATCCAGCATACTGCTGGATCTATCGTAAATCTTCTTCTTTGTCTTCAATAAACTTCGTGACACACTCTTCAAAACTCAAACCCATTTCATCAGCAAGAATGGCTAGCCACCAGACACACTCGCCAATTTTAGAAGAAAGGTTCCCCTCTTCACTTGGCCAGCGGCCTTCATGGTCCATTGTTAAACGTCCCACTAAAGATGCATCCGTTAAGAAGGCCAGCGCATCTTCTTCAGTGCTCCACTTTGAGCCATGATATTGTAATTCTAATGTGTGGTAACGTTCCCGAATATCATGGGAACGTTTTGTAAGTTCTTTTAAGTCCATTGTCTTCACCTCAAGAACATTTTATAGGTTATTTTGAAGAGGCGAAATACTTTTTTGAATGATTTGTTATCTTAACTAAGGTTAACATAACAGGCACTTCCGTCAGCACGCCTACTGTGGTAGCTAAAGCGGCTGGTGAAGTGGTGCCAAATAATGCGATGGCGACAGCCAGGGCGAGTTCGAAGAAATTAGAGGCACCAATCAGACCGGCTGGGGCCGCGATATCAAATGGTAATTTAAGTAAATAAGAAGCGAGAAAACCAATAAAGAAAATAAAGAATGTCTGAATGATTAATGGGATGGCAATGTAGATGATATGCATAGGATGACTGACGATCACCTGCGCCTGAGAGGCAAAGATAAAGATCAGGGTCAGTAATAAGCCAATCGTTGTGGCAGAATCAAATTTGTGGACAAAGACATTTTCAAAATAGTCTTCACCTTTTTTTGAGATGACATGCATACGGGTGAAAATTCCGCCGATTAAAGGGATCACGACAAATAAGAAAACACTGAGGAAAAGTGTTGTATAAGGGACACTGACATGGGAAACCCCTAATAAGAATTTAACGATAGGGACAAACGCGACTAAGATAATCAAATCATTCGTAGCGACCTGAACAACTGTATAGGCAGGATTCCCATGAGTCAGGGAACTCCAGACAAAGACCATCGCTGTACATGGGGCTGCACCGAGTAATACCGCTCCGGCCAAATACTGCGTTGCTAAATGCGGAGTAATGAACTGTTTAAAGAGAATAAAGATAAAGAGATAACTGATGCCATACATCGTAAATGGCTTAATCAGCCAGTTAACGATCCATGTGACAATGAGCCCCTTGGGGTTCTTGCCTACTTCTTTCACGGCTTTAAAGTCCACTTTCATCATCATCGGATAAATCATAATCCAGATCAAGATCGCCATAGGAATAGACAAGTGAGCGATTTCCAAATGACTGAGTAAAGCTGGAAAAGCCGGAAAAAACAAACCTAATAAAACGCCGAGGATCATACAGATGATCACCCAAAGACTCAAATACTTCTGAAAAAAACTGATGTTCGATTTCATGCAAATACTCCCTTAGATTTATTTAAATATTTCAATATATTAGCATAAATGATAACCGATGTTACCATCGGTTATGCACATGTCTGATCACAGATACAAGGCTCTTTCTCACTTAACAGATCACCCAATACAGCCTGTAAATGGGCAATGTTTTCTGTATTTAAAGAATAATAGGTATTCTTGCCAACACGACGATCATTCACCAATCCCGCTTCGACAAGAATCTTCATATCATGAGATAAAGTCGGCTGAGTAATATGAAACTCTTCAAGAATTTTACAGGCACATAACTCACCGCAGGAAAGCATATCCATAATCCGTAAACGTTTTGGTTCCGCTATTGCTTTGAGTATCTTTGCTGTATCTGTATAAATCTTTTCCATGACCTTTCACCTCATATTGAAATACTTTCTATGTTCATTTTAGTGTTCTTAATCCTATTTTGCAAGTATATTAATATGTAAATCACTCATAGCATATAAGACTGCCTGCCCTGCAATAGTCATTGTTTGTCCTTCAGCATGACAGTAAAGAACTCCGCCGCGCGCACTTGCCTGATAAGCAGTGAAATCATGCTGGTGAAGCTTACTTACCCAATAAGGGATAATATGGCAATGACCAGAACCGCAGACAGGATCTTCTGGAATCGCTAGTTTGGGCCCAAAACTGCGAGAAACGCAGTCATAGTCATTTCCTTTACTAGTGACATGGACCATTAAGCCTGGTAACTGTAATAGTTTCTCCTGATCAGGTGTGATCTGACGAATCGTATTTTCATCATCATAGACAAGTAAAAGATCACGGCCTAAATAAGCTTCTGTAGGCATTACCCCTAAAGCCTCTTCCATCGCTTTTTTAACGGGCGTAGGTATTAACGCATAAGCCGGGAAAGTCATCACATAGCGATCATTTTGACGTTTAACCATAAGCTCACCGCTTAATGTCTGAAAACGTATTTCTGTCTTTTTAGGGCAAATATACTTTAGCATTACAAAAGCGCTCGCTAAGGTCGCATGACCACATAAATCAATTTCTCCGCCAGGGGTAAACCAGCGCAAATGATGACCAACCAGAAAGGCCGTTTCGGAAAAACGGTTCTCTCTGGTAATTGCCATTAACAGCTCATCAGGCAGCCACTCATCTAATAAGCAGACTGCCGCCTGATTGCCATGAAATAAGGTATCGGTAAAAGCGTCGACGATATATTGTTTGATCATAACTGTTTTAATGTCTCTTCCACATCATCTAAGATGTCATTAAACTTCGTTAAGGCTCTTTCTACGGGAGCGCTTGTCGTGAAGTCAACACCTGCATGTTTTAATTCATCAAGTGGATATGCACTGCCGCCCATCGATAAGAATTCTAAGTATTTCTTCACCGCTGTGTCACCATCTTTTAAGATCGCTTCTGATAAGGCTACCGCTGCCGAATAGCTAGTCGCATATTTATAAACATAGAACGGACGATAGAAATGAGGGATACGTGCCCATTCATAAGCCACTTCATCATCAATGACTAAGTCATCACCAAAGTAATCATGAATTAAGCCTTTGTATAAATGATTGAGTGCCTCAGCGGTTAAAGCTTCCCCACGTTCGGCCATCGAATGGGCTTCTCTTTCAAATTCAGCGAACATCGTCTGACGATAAACAGTTCCTTTAAAGCCTTCCAGATAATGATTGAGTAAGGCTAAACGTTCCTTTGGTTCAGTCGTTTTCGCGAGCAGCTGTTCAATCAGTAAGTTTTCATTGACTGTGGAAGCCACTTCGGCCACAAATAATGTATAATCTGCATTTTGCGGCTGCTGGTGATGATTGGATAACCAGGTATGCTGGGAATGTCCCATTTCATGAGCAATGGTGCTGACACTGTCTAATGTCCCCGTAAAGCTGGTTAAAATATAAGGATTAGAATCATACGTCCCGCTAGAGAAAGCCCCACCGCGTTTGCCGGCGTTTGGATAAACGTCGATCCAGCGATCCTGATAAGCCTGTTTCACTCTATTGACATAATCTTCACCAAGCGGAGCAACAGCATCTAAGACCATCTGCTTAGCTTCTTCATAAGTATACTTCTTAGAAGATCCCGCCACTAATGGCGTATAAACATCATAGTAATGTAATTCCTCTAAGCCTAAGATCTGTTTTCTTAAACGAACATAGCGATACATCGCTGGCATAAACTTTCTGACCGTATCTACTAAACCATCATAAACAGATACTGGCACATGTTCTTCCGCCATGCTCATAGCTCGGGAAGAGTCAAAATGACGTACCTGCGCCGAAGCTGCTGCTTCCTTAACGCAGGCATTATAGGTCTGCGCAAAGGTATTGATATGCTGACGGAAGCCTTTATAGAAGCTTTCAAAAGCATTCTTTCTTAAGACACGATCTTCATTCATCTGTAATAAAATGTAATTAGACTGTGTCACTTCATGAGCTTCACCGTTGGCATCTAATGCATCATCAAAAACCATATCTGCATCCTGCAGGCTTTCACTGATCTTTCCTGGTGCACCTAAAACTTCCGTAAAGGATGCTAATAAAGCTTCTTCTTTAGCGGATAAGACATGAGGCTTTTCATCTAATAATTTCTGCATATAAAATGCATAAGGAGCTAACTGTTCATCCTTCACAATGGCTTTTAGCGTTTCTTCATCTAACGATAAGATTTCTGGCTGGGCAAAGCTGGTAGCCTGGGCATACTTTGTATAAACAGCATAAGCTTTCGCTTCCATCGCCTGTCCAGCGCTTTGTCTGGTATCTTCACAGTTACGTAAGGATGCATAACAGAAGTAATTAGAAAGTAATCTTCCTAACTGGGTATCTTCATCGAGAAAAGCTCTGATTGTTTTTGCATTATTAAGCTTTCCTTGATACTTACTAATTTTGGTAATACATTCTTCAATTTCAGTAACCGCCTGACTCCATTCTTCATCATTTTTATATAAAGTTGATAAATCCCACATATACTGAGGATCCATATCTTTACGTTCTTTAATTGTATTTGACATATGTTCACTCTCCTTTGATATGAGTATACACCATCTTTGTTTGAAACACATATGAATGACTCATTATCTTTTCAAATCGTGTTCTAAAAAAAGATAAGACATCGTCTTACCTTAAATATGTGCTTTGAGGAATTCTGCCACAATGTTGAGCACGGTATCATTATTAAAGCCAAGGAAACCATGGTTCGCATCATTGATCTTATAAAAAGTCACATCTTTCCCAAGGGATTTCATAGATTGATAAAGAAAGACGCTTTGCGAAAAAGGCACCAGCATATCACGACTGCCATGCATGATCAAAAGTGGTGGTGTGTCCTGATCAGCAGAAAAATAGCGCATCGGTATCGTCGCTTCCACAAGTTCGGGATGTTCTAAGACATTTTTCTGCCCAATTTCAAACCCTTCTGGACTTTGTGGATCATAGTGATTCTGGGCACTGGCATAATAGTTCATTAGTGAAAAAATGGTTGGACCATACAAATCAACGATACAGTTCACCGCTGCTGAAACATGCTCATCATCCTCGCTTACTGGTGGCCGATCACCGGAAAGCCGGCAATTAAAGCGGTGTGAGCTCCAGAAGAGTCGCCGCCAAGGGCGATATGGTTGGAATCAATATGATAGCGTACCGCCTCTTGACGTAAAAAACGAATAGCGGCTTTCGTATCCTGCACCTGAGCTGGGAATGGGGCAAATTCTGAAGGACGATATTCTACAATGGCGATCGCAAATCCTTTTTCAGCTAAGCGTATTAAACGGGAAATACTATTCCACAGCCACTGCTGATGAAAAGCCGATCCCTGCACATAAACAAGACATGGCTATTGTTTCTCTTGTTTATGGTTATCCTTAGGTTCCAAGATAATCAGATGGAGGGGCTTTTTTTCTCCTGTTTTCTCATGCGTGCGGACACAATACACAACATCCGTATGGATATCCACCAGATATCCATATTCATCTTTTAAAGCATTAAGTTCTATGCATCCTTCTGGCACTTCCTCATCATGGGGAAATAAAGATGGATCAGCTGTATGCAGTGGCTCTTGTAAAGAGCGCTGCGTCCTTATTTTTTGGGGATCAAACATAACCATTACCTCTTTCCTTATCGTTTGTAAACAATACTTCTTATTTATATCTTGCCAAAAATAATAGGCTTAATCAAAGTCATTATTTTTACAATATGTTCCGTATTTGTCTTTCCTCATGGGCACAAAAAAACTGCAGAAAGGGTAAGGATCCGCTTTCTACAGTCTGAAATTTCCGATCTATTTGATCATTAAATCTTTAAACCAGCCTGATAACCTTCTTGAATAGCCGTTAAAGCATTACCTGCTTTGACAGCACTGCCTACAGTGACAACTTCATCGCAATATTTTTGAGCCAACTCAGTTAATGGATCATAAGCGCGATAACCAAACGCAGAAACAACAGTATGAGCCTCTATTGTGACATCTTTCCCGTCTTTTTCATAAACGACATGATCAGCGGTGATTTCTTTCACTTTCGCATTTGTAACTGTGCGCACATGCTGCTGTGTCATCATATCAAGTAAACACTGCTTGGTAATAGGCATCATATCTTTTAAGATTTCTGGCATCATTTCTAATACAGTGACAGGACCATTCGTATGGGAAATAAATTCTGCAGTTTCACAGCCGACTTCAGAACTTCTCCTATTTTCTGTTCTTTATGGGACAGGCGCCCGAGTGAGTGAATTGATTTCCATCCATGTTTCTGATCTTAGATTAGACAAAGAGCACTCAATGATTGTACTCCATGGCAAAGGAAACAAAGTGCGCAGACTGCCGATCTCTAAAGATCTTAGCACGATGATAACATGTTATTTAAAAGGTGATGATTATGTAGACTGGGATAGCCTTGGCTATCTATTCTATTCACAGCAGCACGCACCTTATACAAGATTTGCAATCAATTATATGATAAACAGCTGGAAAAAAGGTGTGAATGAAATCTATCCTAATGTTCTTCCTGAACATATTCATCCACATATGATCAGACATTCAAATGCAACGCATCTTCTCGATGAAAGTGTAGATCTCTATGAGATCAAAATGTTTTTAGGTCATGCCAGCATTGAAACCACTCAAATCTATGCAACCCCAGATTTAGGAAAAATCAAAGTAGATATTGAGAAAGCTGCAGCAAATATTCAGATAAATAATAAATATGATGAACTTAAAACAGGAGAGCTGATAAATTTCTTAGAGAACCTAATTAACAAATAATTATGTTAAGTATTATGGCGAAAATTCCCTTTAAAATGGGAATTTACCGCCAAAACTTAACATAAACAAAAAAAGCATGTGCAATTCACAAAGACCAATCCTGTTTATAGACTGGTCTTCATTATTTTACTTTCTTTTCATAATCGCCATAATAGCACCGATAACAGCAACAACAATTATAACACCCATAATTATGTCCTTTTAACTTAGCTGTATTACATCTCCCATTTGTTTATCCAATACTTCAACAATGTTTATAAAGTATTAATTTATATAATATTAGCTGAATCCATTGTTTTCCGTAGATACACGAAAGACAGCTTCATTGATATTTTTCAAATCCGGATTCTCTTATTTTATTGAAAGTTTCTTCATATTGATAAGAGGAATTAAATAACTACTGCAGACTATTAAAATCATGCAGATCACATCAGGGAGATAAACCGGACGATAGACAAAGATATCAACATGGATAAAACTATGGCTCAAGTAAGAGAATAAAAGACCATTGGTTATTGATAATACAAAAAGAATGACAATGCCATGGATCATACTATTTGTAAGGATTAACTTCTTAAGTGATGAAGGAGTCATGCCTAAGGTCCTTAAAATCATCAGTTCTTCTTGATAGTAATAGAGATCACCACTCAGTAATGAGACATACAGTAACGTTCCAATCAGGACAAATAATCCATAGATTATTGTGGCAATAACACTATAAAAAGCTTTTGCATGAGTAATATAAGCGTTGACATCATCTCTTGTTAGACTATATAAGTGTAAGGATGTTAAATATCTTTTAAGGGACCTTGTATCTCCTTTAGTATCAAAAAGTAAGCGTCGTGGCTGATCCGGATGAATCTTCTGATAAGCTTGAGTAGGCAAATAGAACGTAACTTCACTCCCATAAGTAACGACATTACGTTCTTCGCTAACGGTCGGATTCATCGCGCAGATAGCCATAATTTTATAGGAATAACGTTTACTTTTTCGTGTTATATGAATAGTTTCACCAACATGAAAATATCTTTTGGTGTGGTTCACTTTCCCATCATTTGCTAAAAGGGTATGGCGATCATAATCTAAGCCATAAATAATATACTTACCGCTTTTCAACTTTTTTTCATCGATATGACCACTCAGTACCTTCATTTTATGAAGAACATAGGCATCGGCTCCATATAAGTTAAAAGCGTAAGTGTGCTTTTTGATCTTGGGATAGACATCACCCGTTACTGGTGATGTTGCTGGAAGCTTTACCTCCAAGCCAATAGAATGATCTAGGTTATAATATAATGCACCACCTATTTGATATTCAGGACGCTTCTTTATATTATTGATCACCTGACTTGATAGAGTTTCTTGAGGTGATAAATCAACATCAGGATCAAAGTCAGAGATAATAATAGGATCAATCTTAGTGACTAAACAATCACTCTTTAATAACATTTTGTTATATTGAGCAGCATCTAGACTCGCTGCAAAAGTAAAAAGAAAGCTTAATCCCACTGTGCCAATGACGATAAGCAAGATAATGGTATTGATATAACGTATATGACTTAAGAAATTTTTTAAGTAGATATTATGTACTTGAGAATGTTTTTCTACGCGTTCCCGTGGTTCCTTTACAACTATATTTAAATCAATAATAACTATTAATATCAGAAAAAGATTCAACCCTATCATCAGTCCACAAGCTTTTAATAAGGTCAGAAACGGTATATGTATGACTATCCCGGCAATAATAGAACCAGTAAAACTTACAATAGTAGCAACTAAGACAATGGCTTTGATGGCCAGTAAAGCTTCTTTGACAAATAAACTGCCGACTTCTTCAATCGTGAAGCCAATCAGTCTTAATTGTTTGATTTCATCATTTCGCCATGTAGTCTTTAAATGAAGAAACATGCATAAAAACAAGCTGTTAAAGACTGTTAATATAATTACTATGGGAAAGAAAAAACGATGGAGATAAAGCGTATAAAAACTATTTGGCTCGACATAAAAGTAAAGCAAGCTCCCCCCTAAAAGAACATTGAGTAAACACATCCATACACTCATAACCTGAAATGGCAGATAGCTATGTTTATAAACATCATAGTATCGCCTTGATAATTCTTTAAGTACATTCATAGAGATCGCTCCTTTAAAGATGTTTTTTACGACAAATATTATGCAATTGAGGTAAAAATAATAAATTGGTATTTAAGTTAAAATTAAACAACCGTTTTTTGATATTTATATAATCAGGAAGACTACATCAAAAAATTTGAATATATAAGATGTAATAATAAAATATTTAATTATATGTTCTTTTCTATACGAAATTAGAATTTCATTCACTGTTCGATTAAGGATCAAAGGTTTGATGCCTTTATATAAAAGCTGGTTATATGCTTGAATTGTTTCACTATTTGTTCTAATAAAGTTATAATAAAAATAATTAAGGCAACAGCAAAAGAATAGAATAATAGTCTTTCCTGATTAGGCATAGTAAAATTAAAAAAAACATACTTTAATAAATGCCTTTCTCCAAAAAATCCCTTCTATAATCATTATTTCTTTTTCAAACAAAGATTGAATATCATTTAAGGTAAAGCCTAATATCCTTAATTGATGTATTAGTAAATGTTCCCAACTCATTTTCATATCTAAAGCAGAATTTAATACATAAACTTCCAAACCAGAGCTTAATAACAACTCAAATAAGTATGGCGTATTCAATATTCCTGATTCTATTTTAGTATAACTTACAATTAAGCTATAAATATCTATAATAAGTATATATAATATTAGAGCAAAGAATAATGGTATATATTTCCACTTATATTTCATAAAATTTCTTTTAATGATTAATAATTTCATTCTTGATATCCTTTACAATTTTTCCATCTTCTATAGTAATAATTCGATTAGTATATTGGGTCAAAAATTTATTGTGTGTTATCATTATAATTGTTTGTTTAAATTCTTCATTTAATTTCTTTAGAAGTTTAACTGTATTAATAGAATTTTTGTGATCTAAGCTTCCCGTCGGCTCATCTGCTAATACAATTTTTGGTTTAGTCATAAGTGCTCGAGCAATAGCAACTCTTTGTTGTTGTCCTCCCGACATTTGAATAGGATATTTTTGCATTTGATTTTCTATTTCTAAATATTTAATTATTTGATTTAAATACTGTTTGTCTATATCCTTGTTAGAAATTTTACAAGGCAAAGTGATATTTTCATACCCAGTTAACATATTTAGTAAATTAAACTTTTGAAATACAATACCAATATTTTCCCTTCTCATTATTGTCAAATCAGGTTCTTCCAACTCAGTAATATCCTTACCATTTATGCTAATCTCACCTGAAGTTGGTTTAAGGATTCCAGACATCAATTCAATTAATGTTGTTTTCCCACTTCCTGATGCGCCTAAAATAGAAACAAATTGACCCTCTTCAATTGTTAAATTGATACCATCAATTGCTTTAACGAGGTTATCGTTATTCCCATAATATTTCTTTAAGCCTTCTATTTTTAAAATAATTTCACTCATAAAATAGTCCTCACTATTAATATATTTACACAAATTAATTTAAAGAGAAATCACTCTCAACCACAAAGTACTAATTAATACTTTAAACACAGATACTTGAATAATATCGCTTATCGTTATACCTACTCATTCCATTATTTTTAAAATTGTATAAGGACAATAGCTACATATTAAATTACACTTTTGTGTTTCCTGAAGTATTTGATGAGATAAACAAGTTTCTAACAGGAATTTTAATCTTTCATATTTATATTTTTCCATAACGCCAGATTTTCCAAAAGTTGTAGAAAAGTAACATAACTATCACATCCTTTATTACCTTTTCATTTCACTATTCTAATTCCTTCTCCGATAAAAAAAAGAATTACAGTATGAACGTCACATATATATGATGAACGTCATAACTGTAAATCTTTTTCTAAAGAATAACTATTGTTTGGAAAATCCCATTATTACAACTATATTGAATATCCCCATTATGTTTTTTTACTATGTCTTCGACATTTTTCAATCCATAACCATGTTCTGTATGATTAATTTTAGTTATTTGAGGGCGCTTACTAATTTTTTTATTTACATTACAGGAGTTTCTTATTTTTAACAAAAAGTGTCCTTGTAAAGTCTTAACAACAATTTCTAAATCTTTATCTCCCGGTACCATTGAAGCAGCTTCAATGGCATTGGAAAGTAAATTTGAGAAAAGAATGCATAATTCGAATATCTCAATTTCAATATGATCATGAGCATCAAATGTAAACTGCCAGTTAATTGACGCAATCTCAGCTTTTTTTCGATAATGATCAATAATTGAATCTACGCTTGAAATATAAATGTACTGATGAATATTTTCTATAGATATGAAATTCTCCATTTGCTTTAAATAACTTCTTAAATCATCAACTTTATGTTCCTTGGCTAAAGAATCCAATATAAGCAAATGTGACTTTAAATCATGCCTTAGTTTTCTACGCTGTTCATCCTCTAATATGAGCTTTCTATAATAGTTTTCCTGATTAATTAAATAATCATTATATCTTGCATTATATAATCTAAATTGAAAGTTCTTCGCTTCTGTGAATTGATGAATAATAAAAAGGACAAAGAAAATGAATGTTCCCAATAAACTTAAAACCTCTAATAGCTCGCATTTCTCTTGGGTAAATACAAATCCGTTTTCCATAACATATTGGGAAAATGAAACTGTTGTTAACAAACTGATCCCACCGATCAAAGCAATTGCATACTGAGCCTTTGTTTTAAAAAAAGGTGTTTCCATTTTATCAGCGATCAAAAAGTACAATATACTTACACAAATAATTGTTCCTGCTTCAGAAAGAACACCATAAGAAATCGAATTCATAACAAGTATTTGCGAAGCTCTTATAACCTTTGCAATTACAAGTGTCATTGTGATATTTATCGTTGTACTTACAATAAAATTAAATGGCATAAATAACGCTATACTCTTCATTTTTTCGTTTGAAATCAAAAAACAATTAATCATCCCAGCTGTAAGTGGAATGATTAATTCATATAAAATATCCCATTGATAATAGCATGCCAGTAACTCAAAAGCAGATGAAATAAGTAACAAAATTGGACTGATTTTATTAAACAGTTTTCCTTTTACACCTAATAATGCTTTATACACTAAAGTATAAATAATAATTTCTTCCAGATTATAAATAATATAGTAGATCATCAGCGTTAATCTCCATTAAAGTTTATTCTTTAAATAATTAAAGTACTGTTCCTTAGCATCCTTTTTGTAATGTCTGCCTACTGGCAATTTAATATTATTAATCATCATTATATCGCAGCCTGAAAAGTCTTTAATATAATCTAAGTTCACTAAATATGATTTATGGACTCTCATAACATTGAAGTCATTCATTTTTCTTTCCCATTCTTTTAAGTTTCCATCAACCATAATCTCTTTATTATGTGTACATATTTCACAATAATTTCCTGCAGCATGAACATAAAGAATATCGCACTGACGGATGAAAAATGTATGCTGCCCGTCATTGCACTGTACGACTTCAGAATGATGGATACTGTTTTCTACTTGTTTAATATATTTTATAATATTTCCATATGTCACCGGCTTTTCAAGAAAGCCGATTGTTTTTACACTAAAAGCCACTGGCATAAACTCTTTATGAGCGGTCACAAAAACAACACGCCAAATGTAATCTAGATCAACCAACGCTTTTAAAATATCTATTCCATTTTCTTTACCTAGCTCAATATCCAGAAATAAAAGATCTACCCTATATTGATATGAAAGGATTTCTTCACCTTTCGCAAATAAGACAATATCACATTCACCCGCATCTAAATACTCTCTAATATAATCATATATTTGTTGCCTAAATATAGGCTCATCATCACAAATACCTATTCTAATCATTATCTATATATCCTTTCAAATCAATCCAATACTCACAAATTCATTATTGTTATAATACAATTTAAGTTCTCTTGTAAAGATAATCTTTATCTTTCTAGATTATTAGAAATACATCTATTGTATTAGTATAATTTATATATAATTAAAATCTGTCATTAAGATTAATCTTGATGAATACTATATGTTTTATCTCATTTCACTCCATTAATGAATGCTACTTTTTTTGCAATCAAGATCGTAGATGAGACCTAGTTAATATATCTTAACTTCCAATGATATTTGCACTAAATAGGTATTAAATCTTTATATGGAGAAATATTTCACTTTCTACAGTATGATTTGTGCTATCTTCCTTCTTCACCATGCAGGATAGCCTCTTTAATATATATTTCATCTTATTTCGATACATGTTCTAGTGTTTCGCATAAACTGCGATTTCGTCTTTTCATAACATTTGCATCAATGTCAAAAGACTTCAGAATTGTTTTCTGCGTTTTGGTTGGCGCATGATCAAGAATATAGTTTCCCTGAGAACATCTCATCAGTTCTATTTTCTCAAGTTCCCTAACCGCAGCTGGTACATTCATATAATCTTAACTTCCTAGAATTTTCTCACTATTTCAGTTAATAATTATACGTTTAATATATTCTGTTAAATGTAGATATACAAAAGCATCCTGATTAATGGAATATCATCAGGATGCTTTTTAAATTAATTTATTATACTATATCTAAACATCGTTCAACTCTTTGCACAAACTCGCGTTTCGCTTTTTCAGAACATTTGCATCAATGCCAAATGCCTTAAGAATAGCCTTCTGAGTTTTTGTTGTGGCATGATCTACTATATAATCACCTTGACCATCTCTAATTAATTGCATCTTCTCCAACTCTCTAATAGCTGCTGGTACTGTCATATAATTTGGTTTCTTTTTCATCTTTTCTTCTTCACGCTTCAATTGAATGTGCATTCTGTTTCTTAATATCAGTGCTATAAATTCCACAAACATCTTCGTTCTCATTGATTCCCCTGAATAAACTCTGATCGCATCCGCCCCCAAATAAGATTTATCTCCTCTAAATAATTTTTCGGACGTATCTCTGCTTTTATAAATCTCAAGAGCTTCTTTGGCAGTTAACGGTTCTGATGTAATAATACAGAAATATCCAAAAAGTGATAATTCTTCGATAATAACATTATTTTTTTCACTTGCACAAATAAATGTCCCATCCTTATGCATTTCAAGATTGAAATATTTACTATATTTGTTTGATATCGTCGCTTTCGTTCCTCTGAGACTATCCAGAAAATCTTTCATAGCTGCTATCTTATCCTCAAAACATTCTGTTTCCAAAGCATTTCTTTTATTAGAATAGTAAAGATGAAAATAACGATCTTTTTCATCAGAGGCATAAAGTGTTCGCTTAACTGTTTTTCCATATACCCTATATTTTGGTATAAAACAGTCTCTATCCTTTTCAAAAGTATCCTGGTTTTCCAAAACAATGCTTCTTACTAAGCTTTTTTGTCCCTTGACCATAATTATAAAAGGATAGTCTGCATGATCCAAGTCATGTATATTTGGTTTACTAAAGTAGCCTCTGTCCAAAATAAACCCAATATTCCTGTACCCATATCCCTGAGCCTTGCCAATCATATATCTCAGCTGGGATACATCCACAATACTTCCCGGATACTGCTCATAGAAAAGAGGCTGCTCATTACAGGTATCATAGGCCATAGCTATATTTACAATAGGCAATCCCTTATCAACCTTTGCATGTCCAAATTCCACCATATCTATGTCTCCAGCTTGACAGTTTTTATTGGTTGAATCATAAGAAACATAAATGCGCTTATCGTGATCTCGATTGCAGTTCCAGTCATTCATAAAGCCTTGAATTTGATTCGGTTCAACCGATGCCAGAAAGCTTGAAATCTTTGAATCGCTATATATTTTCATATGGTCCGTCATCAGAGGATGCTCAAATGCATAATAGGGATAGTACTGGCCCTGAAAATTTTCAGTTATGATCGCATAGAAAGCTAAATCAAGAATCAGATTTGCATCTTCAGATGTAAATCTTTTTTCGAGTATCTTTTTTAATTCCATCTCTCGCGCCAATTCTGATAAAACAATATAAGCCCCCACTTTAAGGCAGCCGCTTCTTTCTGAAGAATGATCTTCGGATAGCTCGTCCCTTCCAAAATATTTAATATAGTTCTGATTTGGATACATCATGCCAGCTTCATCAGCCACTTTGCCTATATTGACAAATTTAGGAATAGCATACTTTTTGTCCGGATAATACTTAGCCTCTAAAAGATATCGAACATAGCAGTTTTTACCTTTCTTTGTCTGATTGATTCTTCCTTTTTCTTCTGGAATTTTAACCAGTTCTTTCAAAAACATAAAAGCACCTCTTTTCAACGATTTTTTAGTGAGATTCTTCACTAGTATTATATCATAACTTCATAAGAAAAGATATAAAAAATAGCAAAAATAGCATGATTTTTTCAACTATTTTTGCTCTTTCGAATAAATCGATTAAGTTTTAGTGATCATTTTTCAGGAAGTTAACATATAATTAAGCCTTTTTTTCAGGTTTTTCTGTTCCTTTTTCAGTTTTGTATGCATCCTGTTTCTTATGATCAGAGCTATAAACTCAACGAATAGTTTTGTTCTCACAGACTTACTGCTATGAACCCGTAGTGTAGCACCACCCAGATAAGACTTATCTCCTCTAAAAAGCTTTTCAGAAGCATCTCTGCTCTTATAAATGGTAAGAGCTTCTTCTGCAGTCATAGGATCAGACGATATTATGCAGTAATATCCAAAAAGAGAGATTTCTTTCTCTATTACTGATGTTTTTTCGCTCGCACAAACAAACGTCCCATCTTTATGATATTCGATGTGAAAATATTTACTATACTTTTCGGATAGCGTAACCTTCTCACCTGACAGAGAATCCAAATATTTCTGCATTTCCTCAATCTGATCCTCGAATACTGCCATTTCAGCTGCTGCCTTCTCTTGGGAATAGTACAGATGAAAATACCTGTCCTTTGAATCTGAAGGATAGAGCTTTCTGGCTACCGTTTTTCCATAGCATCTGTATGGTCTGATCAGGCTTTTTCTGTCACTTTCAAAGCTTCCCTTACAATCAAGAATAATCTCTCTGACAAGCTTCTTTTGGCCCTTCACCATAATTATGAATGGATATTCTGCCTTATCCATATCATGGATATTGGTGCGACTGAAATAACCCCTATCCAGAATAAAGCCAATGTTTCTGTATCCATATCCTGATGCCTTCTCTACCATATATCTTAACTGTGAAACATCAACGATACTGCCTGGGTATTCTTCGTAAAACAGCGGAATCTCATTATTTGTATCATAAGCCATAGCAATATTGACAACCGGCAGCCCCCTGTCCACCTTAGGATGACCAAATTCGACCATATCTATATTCCCTGCCTGACAGTTTTTATTGGTTGAATCATAAGAAATATATATTCTTTCACCATGATCACGATCATGGTTCCAGTCATCAAGAAAACCCTGAATCTGATTATAATCAATTGATGAAAGAAACTCTGAAATCTTAGAATCACTGTAAATCTTCATATCTTCAGTCATCAACGGATGATTATATGCATAATCCGGATAATACTGAGACTGATTTCCTTCCGTAATGATTGAGTAAAAAGCAAGATCCAGAATAAGTGCAGCATCCCTGTCATCAAACCGGTTTTCAAGTGTCTTCTTAAGATTGAGCTCTCTTGCCAGCTCAGAAAGGACCATGAATGTGCCGCTCCTGAGGCAGCAGCTTCTTTCAGACTGTGATTCCTCAGAGAACGACTCAGTCCCAAAATATCTCACATAGTTTTCATTAGGGAACATCATACCGGGGTCATCAGACAGCTTGCCAATGATCGCAAATTTAGGAATTGCATACTTTTTTTCAGGCACATATCTGGTCTCCAGAAGATAACGAACATAACAGCTTTTACCCTTCTTCATAACATTAATTTTACCTTTTTCATCAGGCACTTTGACAGTTTCCTTGTAATACATATTATCACCCTTTTCTTCAAAATATTTAGTGCAACTTTACACTAGTATTATATCATAATTTTAGATGATAATACAGAGGAAAAAGGACAAAACATCATGAAATATTCATAATATTTTATCCTTTGATCATAAAAAAATATATTACTTAGTGCAATTTTTTCTGGAAGTTAAGAATATATGTAATCAATATAAAAATAGATCTTGATGTATTCATTATAATCTTAGATCTATATCTACCTACTCATATTTATATTCCAACTCCTATTTTCATCGATTAAGTCATGTAAACTTGCTATACTGAGCGTGAGGTGATAGATTATGATACAGCGAACAAGCTATTTAAATGAACTTATTTCCTGGAAAGATCAGGATATCATTAAAGTCATTAGAAGATGCGGTAAATCCACATTACTCAAACAATATCAGGATCATTTAAAAGGACTTGGTATTCATGAAAGTCAAATAATCTCTATCAATTTTGAAGACTTACAATTTGAACAGTTATTAGAATATCACGCTCTATATAGTTATATTTTGAGTAATATTATTCCTGATCAAAAGATGTATATCTTTTTAGACGAAGTTCAAAAAGTAAAAGAATTTGAAAAAGCTGTTGATAGCTTATACATTCAAGAAAACATTGATATCTATATCACTAGTTCTCATGAATGCCTGTTATCAAAACTCTTTTATGGAAGAGCAATTGAAATCTCAATGTTACCATTATCATTTAAAGAAGTTTATCAAAAAGGAACAAACCAGGATGAAGCTTTCATCCAGTATTTGAAATATGGAGATTTTCCCTATTTAAGTCATATACTTTTAAATGAAGAAAAAGCAAATACATACATTGAAGGCATTTATAATACTGTAATCGTCAAAGATATTGAAGAAAGAGAAGCGAGAAAACAAAAGGATCCTAATAAGAGAAATATTAATAATCTTTTTTTACTGACAACCATTGCCAAATATTTAGCGAGTACCATTGGCAGTATCATCTCCATCAAAAATGTCACGGGATATATTACTTCAACGGGGAGAAAAGTATCTCCTAATACCGTTGATCACTATATGCAAGCCTTAAAAGAATCCTTTATTTTTTACCCTGTCGAACGTTTTGACATTGCGGGAAAGAAAATTATTAAGTCATAAGCGAAAAAGCTTATGGCTTTTTTTATAAACTTGATACATATCAATTCTTCTGAGATTGTCTTTCGATATACTCAAAACTGTCAAAAGGAGGTTGATAGCATGCACAAATGGTTATCACAAAATAAAAATAAACTTACCGCTCTCACTGGTCTTTTGATCGTGATGGCATTCATTTTCCAATGGATCTTTTCTAACAGGACAGCCGCTAACATCTTTCTCTTTATAGCATCCTTAATAGGCGGCTTCCCCATTGCTGTTTCTGCGATAGCAGCCTTAAAGGTAAAAGTCATCAGTATTGATTTATTAGTGACAATCGCAATCTTCGGTGCATTTGTCATTCAAGAATTTGAAGAATCAGCCATTGTCGCTTTCCTTTTTCTCTTTGGTGCTTATCTCGAACACAAGACATTATCTAAAACCCGTTTAGCTATTCAGAATTTAGTTGCTCTTTCCCCTGAGACAGCCTTACGTCAAAACAATCAGGAAGAATTTGAAGAAATCTCTGTAGAGGAAGTGGAAGAAGGAGATCACTTACTTGTTAAAACGGGTGATAAAGTTCCTGTTGATGGCATCGTCCTTTCCGGATTAGCGACCATTAATGGAGCCAGCATTACCGGTGAACCACTACCAGTCTCAAAAGCTGTTGATGATCAAGTCTTTGCAGGAACCATCGTTGAAGATGGAACCATTCATATGCAGGCTGAAAAAGTTGGTGAAGATAGTACTTTTGGAAAAATAATTGCTTTAGTAGAAGAAGCACAGGATTCCAAATCACCAGCCGAGCGTTTTATTGATCGCTTTGCGAAATACTATACCCCGGCGGTGTTAGTCCTAGCCCTTATCGTTTTTCTCTTCTCACGCAGTATTTCCTTAGCCATTACTATTTTAGTCTTAGGATGCCCTGGCGCTTTGGTTATTGGTGTTCCCGTATCTCACGTAGCTGGCATTGGTAATGGGGCAAAACATGGCATTTTATTTAAAGGCAGTGATGTCATTGCAAAATTCAGTAAGGTTGATACGATTTTGTTTGATAAAACCGGTACCCTCACTTATGGCAATCCGGAGGTCACTGATTCTCATTACTATCTGCCTGATCATGATCTGGTTGATCGTTTACTTGTCAGTGTTGAAAAAGAATCTCGTCATCCCCTTGCACAAGCTATTTTAAAACACTATCAAGTATCACAAAGTGAAAATATTCTGGAAACCACGGTGATTCAAGGCGGCGGGATTATGGCAAAAACTCATGAACATCAGATTCTTGTCGGTAATCCTTATCTTATGAAGCAGTATCACATTACTATAACAGAACCAATGCAAAAAGATATAAACGAAATGGAACAGTTAGGTGAATCACTCGTCTTAACAGCCATCGATGGCAGTCTCGCTTTAGCTACAGGTATTCGTGACCAGCTTCGTGATGGTGTTAAAGAAGACTTACAGGCTCTTAAGAACATGGGGGTGAAAAATCTTATTCTGCTCTCTGGTGATCACCAGCACAGTGTCGATTTAGTTCGTGAAGAATTGGGTTTAAGTGAAGCTTATGGGAATCTCTTACCAGCTGATAAAGCCGCCTTTGTAAAGAAACGTCAATCTATTGGCGAAACTGTCGCTTTTGTAGGAGACGGGATCAATGATAGTCCTTCCCTCGCTTTAGCGGATATTGGTATTGCCATGGGTAATGGCACTGATGTAGCCATTGAAACATCAGATATTGTCCTGATGCATTCAAACTTCCATCGGATTCCTCATGCCTTAGCTTTGGCCAAAGCAACCTCTCGTAATATGCTGGAAAATATCATTATTGCATTACTTGTCGTCGTTATTTTATTAGTAAGTGTCTTTACAAGCAGGGCAATGAATATGGCTATTGGGATGTTTGTCCATGAAGCGAGTATTCTTGTTGTGATTCTCAATGCCATGCGTCTCATTCATTTTAAAAACAAGCAAAAACTTGATACAAATCAATTATTTATGAATGATCTTCAAGTAAACTAAAGTCATCAAAAAGAAAGGAAGTTGATTTTATGAAAAAAGCAGTTTTACAGTTAGAAACATTAGTATGACCAACATGCATGCAGAAAATTGAAGGGGCCTTAAAAAGCGTCCCTGGCGTTGAAAAGGAAAGTGTCAAAGTCCTCTTCAATGCCAGCAAAGCCAAACTCAATTTTGATGAAACACAGGCAGATCTGAAAGACATCTCACAGGCTGTTCAAAGTATTGGCTACGATGTCTTAAAGGCTACTGCCAGATAGGAGCAACATATGACAAATACATTTTATAACACTCATAACGATATTTTAGATCTTTATACCAAAGCTATTACCAAAGCCCATGGTAAAAATCATCCCGAAGTCTTTCAAGTCCGCGCTATTTATGAGAAAATACAGGATAAGATGACACATTTGCAATTTGATCTTTCCAATGAATTTACACAGCTTCGCAGCATCACTCATAACTATGCAATTCCGGGTGATGTATGCAACACTTTCAAAGCAACCTACGAAATGCTGGAAGCTTTTGATCACATATCAAACCAATAAGAAAGAGAGGTCCCCTTATGTCAGAGCACTTATGTATCGCCTTTGTTCCCCTATTTAATCACTTATCACAAGAAGCCCAGCAGAAAATCATGGCCCTTACCAATCACCATACCTATAAGAAAAACGAACTTATTTTCCAGCCTGGTGATGAAAAACTAGTTATTGTAGCTGAGGGCAGTATGAAAGTCTATCAGTTATTATCAAATGGTAAAGAACACCTCTTACGCATTGTTCATACTGGTGATTATGAAGGCGATCAACAGCTCTTTGACATCACTAATGATCGTTTATTTGGTCAGGCCCTGGAAAACACCAAAATATGTACCTTAAGTAAACAAGCCTTTCATCAAGTACTATTAGAAAATCCCCCAATCGCTCTCAAACTATTAGAATTGTCAGCTCAGAAAACCGCTCAATTAGAAAAACAAACACAGTTCCTCTCAATGGAACGTGTTGAAGAACGTCTCGCTCATTACTTATTAAATAACTCATCCAATCAGTCCACCCTTACACTTCCAATGAAGATGAAAGATCTTGCCCTCTATTTAGGGACAACCCCTGAAACCCTCTCCCGTAAATTTAAATATTTAGAAGAAAAACAATATATCAAACGTTCAGGGAAACACATCACTCTACTTGATCCTGATGGTTTAGAAGACCTATAAACACGCATGTGCCAGCATTGCTGGCACATGTTTTATTTCAATGTCCGGTTTTTCATCTCAATGTCCAGTTTTTGTCACTTCAATGTCCGGTTTTTCATCTCAATGTCCAGTTTTTGTCACTCCAATGTCCGGTTTTTCATCTCAATGTCCAGTTTTTGTCACTTCAATGTCCGGTTTTTTATCTCAATGTCCAGTTTTTGTCACTCCAATGTCCAGTTTTTCATCTCAATGTCCGGCTTTTCATTGATACTATCTTTTAAATTTGTATTTTCCCTTTCCATGACCTGAAACACGCTCAATAATGTCCGCACCATATAGTTTGGAAATCAGGTTTGAAGCAGCGGAAGTCTTAATATCAAGAACTTCCATGACTGCACTTCTTCCAAATACTTGATCAAAACCAAATTGATCAAATAATCTTCGTACATACATTTCTGTTTTAGCAGAAAAATTGATACATCGATCTAAAAGAGATGATTCAATCTCATGAGTAACTTCCTGAATTTCTTCTGCATCTTGTTTGAATATACCGCTTATATGCAAATGACGATTATGTAATTCATAATGTTCACCAAGAAGGAGATTTTTTAAAAATTGTTCTAGATACTCAGTTGTCTCGGTTATTCCTTTATGCAAGTTTGTATAATTTGCCCGAACAAGCGCATTTCTAAAATACCATGCGTGCTTAGCGAAAATATCATTTGCGGTCGAAAAACCAAGAGTTCTCAAATACTTAATAAAGAACACCGCAGTAGTTCTTGCATTCCCTTCACCAAAAATATGGATTTGCCATAAGTTTGATACAAACAAAGCTAAATGATGAATAACTTCATCCATTGTTAGTCCTTTATAACTGAATGCTTTCTCCTGTGCAAAGTCATATTCCAGTGTATTTCGAAGTTCCAATGCATTTCCATAAGTTACTGTGTCACCATCAAGTACCCATTCTTTTTTGTAATATTATAATCTCTTATTTTTCCAGCATGATCATATATCCCTTGATAAAAAGAGATACCAATGAGCCATGAGTCAATAGATCTTTTGAATTACACGAAATCAAAAAACATCATGAATAATCATCCGTTTATCGGGGTGATCACCATGATGCTTTTATAGTAATTCAATTTATATTGATATAATCAATACTTTTTATTTATCTCCGTTAGGTTTCATAGCTGGGAATAAGATGACTTCACGGATGGTTTCCTGACCTGTTAAAAGCATAGTTAAACGGTCAATACCCATACCCATACCACCTGTTGGTGGCATACCATATTCCAGTGCTTCAACATAGTCGGTATCCATTTCGTTGGCTTCATCGTTCCCAAGTTCTCTTTCCTTTAACTGGTTTTCGAATCTTTCATACTGATCGATTGGATCGTTTAATTCGGTAAAGGCATTCGCATATTCATTACCGCAGATGAATAATTCGAAACGCTGTGTCCAGCGTGGATCTTCTAAGTTCTTCTTAGCTAATGGTGAGATTTCGATTGGATGACCATATACGAAGGTTGGTTCAACGATTGTTTCTTCGACATATTTTTCAAAGAAAGCATTGACGATATGACCATAAGCGAAGTGTGGTTCAACTTCGATTTCATGTTCTTCTGCTAATTTCTTAGCTTCTTCAAAGCTTAAATCCTGTGAGAAATCAATGCCTGTTTTTTCTTTGATGGCATCAACCATAGAGATTCTCTTGAAGCCTGGGGCTAATGAGAAGTGATGACCTTTATAGTCAATTTCATAAGTGCCATTAACATCCATAGCGGCCTGAGAAACGATGCCTTCCGTTAAGTCCATCATGCCTTCAAGATCAGAGAATGCTTTATATACTTCGATGGTTGTGAATTCAGGGTTATGGGTTTTATCCATTCCTTCATTTCTGAACATTCTGCCGATTTCATAAACGGCATCCATTCCGCCGACAATTAATCTCTTTAAGTTTAACTCTGTCGCAATTCTTAAATAGAAATCTGTATCTAAGGCATTGAAATGTGTGATGAATGGTTTTGCAGCTGCACCACCTAAGATGGAGTTCATCATTGGTGTTTCAACTTCGACATAGTTTTTCGCATCTAAGTAACGCTGAATGGAACGGACGATCTTTGGTCTTGTGAAAGCTACTTTACGGGCTTCTTCGTTCATAATTAAGTCTAAGTATCTGCGACGATATCTTTCTTCCGTATCCGTTAAACCATGGAATTTTTCTGGAAGTGGTCTTAATGCTTTTGTTAAATGGGTATATTTTTCAACACGGACAGTTAATTCTCCTGTATCCGTTAACATTAATTCCCCTTCAACACCGATGATATCACCGATATCACCACGTTTAACGATTTCATATACGTCTTCACCAACGGTATCTTTACGCACGTATAACTGGATCTTGCCATAACGGTCGTTAATATCCATGAAAGCGACTTTCCCTTTACGTCTTCTTCTCATGATACGACCAGCCATTTTAACCATGACTTTCTTTTCTTCTAATTCTTCTTTTGTACATGAGCCATAAGCTTCACGTAAATCTTTTGTGTAATCTTCAACGTCATAACGCTGTCCAAATGGATCAATGCCCAGTGCTTTTAATTCTTCAAGCTTCTGTCTGCGCACTTGTTCCTGCTGAGTAAATTTTCTCTCTGCCATGTTCTTTCTCCTTAATAAATTAAAAAACTCCCATCCCAAAGGGACGAGAGTTATTCGTGGTACCACCCTAGTTCATCATAATACTATGATCTCAAACCCTTAACGCGGGATACGTGATCCTATCACTGATGATCCAGGAACCGGCTCCTAGTCTTTATTCATTCTACCAGTCTTATCTAGCTTCCACCACTGCTAAACTCTCTATTAAGCCGCATAGAACTACTCGTCTATTCATCGCCTTTAACGAGTGTAATTATAGACAAATTATGATGATTTTGTCAAGGCTATTCCTCTTCATCTACCATTTCCATGTTATTGGTTGCAGGATTGAAGACAAAGGTCTGCAGTTTTTCGCCCACTTCTCGATAAAGATTGTAGCCATCAAGCATAATTTCGTCAGTGCGGCCTTCTTTAAAAATGTCTTTTTCCTGACGAATAAAGTTTCGTACCTTCTTATTTGATAGAAAAGGCATGGCAAAATTTGATAAGAAAGAAATGCCTTCAAAGGTAACTATACGGGTTAATAAAATAAGCGGTGCCCCCATTGATGGCATGATGTGCGTATCTGTCACTGCAATTGTTTTCTTGGTATAAACATCTTTAAAAGTGACAATGCCTGTGGCATCATCACGGGCGATCACTTCATACATGCCTAAGCGTGATTTCTGCATCGCTTCTAACATTTCATTGGCATGAGGTATGCGGCGCAAAGTATGATGACTTAATAGTGTATCAATCTTGGCTGGGCGATCTGGCAGAGTGAAAAAGAGATCAAATTCATAGCTCATCAGTTTCGCCATGAAATCATTGTCATCAATGTGATTAAGACGATACAAAGTATCGAGATATACCTGCATTTTGAAATCATCATTTTTGATTGGGTTATCGACCTCACAGATTCGACTAAAGAGCGCTCTGACTTTCAGATACGCCTGATAATGCGCATTGCCTTGTAATTGTTCTTCCTGTTTTTTCCATTCATCCATCATTTGGACCTCCTTTAACTTGCCAATACGTCTTTGAGAACCTGATCATTCACAAAGGTGTTGGCACTATATAAAAACAGATAACTGTTAATATTATACTCCTGAATGGCTGATGAGAGGTTATCATAATAATAACGAGGATCAACCATAATGATTTTCTCATAGTAAGGAATGAGAAAAGGAATAAAACTATTGGCATAAGAATCTTTAAAGACCATCAGGTTTTTACCATTATGATTGGTACTGTTAATTTCCACTAAGGGATGATTCCCGCCAAAGAAGACCTGATACTGATCACTTTTCTTTAAAGCTGCCTCATCATAACAGCTCGCTGACTTTTTGCGTAATTCAGGATAATTCACATAGTAAGGATGGGTATTGTCTGTCTTATAAACATAAACAGTATCCTTCGTGGAATGAATCCCGCTTTGCGAAGCTAAGGTCCCTTCAAATGTGTCTGAGACCATATAACGCTTTAACGTTGAAGCCTTCACACCTAATGAAGCAGCAACGCCGCGATAAACGTCATAAGCGCCAATGGTCGTCCAATGATGATCTGTATGATAATAAATATATTCATTTTTATGTTGGCGAAGGATTTCGCCAGCGCCTAACCAGGTAAAAGACGTTAAGCCATTACGAATATAACGGATATCCGATAACTGATTATGTACCTGCGTAAACTGAGGCAGTTTATCTTTTAAGATTTGTGAGGCATTCGGTACAATCATCACACTCATTTTGCTTTTGGCATGTTTCTTATGAAAAGCATTCATCGCTTCAATGGTTTTATTAATAGCGGAATAGTTCGGGGTTGTGGGTTTTGCTAGTAAATAACCCGAAGAGCCAATATAAATATCACTGAGTTCTTTTCGTCCCTGCCAGCGTTCTTCCTTGGATTTCAAGGAAATCCAGCCATCCCGGAAGACAAACTGATCAGAGATATAACTATTAAGATCTGTAAAGTAGCTGCCATCTAATAAAGCGGATAAAGTAAATTCTGGGAAAGAAGCGAGCTCACGATTTTCACTCGTGGAGATCTTACGATCTGGAGTAATACAGTTTAAGACTAAAAAGAATACTAAACTCAAGATGAAGAAAGTCGCTAATAAGGTCTTCATTCTTAAAATACGTTTATAGATTTTACGATTCATAGAGACCTCCTTAGAACTTAAAGTATAAGAAACTTGAATAAGTGGAGCTGACAATGTAGGCAATGCAGCTGATCAATAAAACAATATACAAGACAACGGATAAGTATGAAGTCAGTAATGAACGTTCATACGTGTACTTACGATAAACTTTACGTAAAGCAGGGATACACATCATAATAGCGGCTAATAAGACCCAAAAATAAGATGTGAAATAATAAAAGAATGTTGAATCGACAAAGCCGGTAACCCCCATCCCAAATAAATGAGATAAAGTGGTCAATGCCTGAGGCAGGCTTTTGGAGAAGAAAAAGATCCAGCCGATAAAGACAATCAAATCCGTATAGATGACTTTTAAATAAGGATGTAATTTCTTTAAGCCCTGACCATAAACAAACTTCTCTAAAATGACGAATAAGCCATGATATAAGCCCCAGATGACAAAGGTAAAGGTATTCCCATGCCAGATGCCGGTTAAGAGCCAGACGACACTTAAGTTAAGTAACTGCCGCGAGTGGCTGCAGCGATTACCGCCTAAAGGGATATAAACATAGTCACGAAAGAAAGCGCCTAAAGAGATATGCCAGCGACGCCAGAAATCAGAAATACTGTAACTGGCATAAGGCTGATTAAAGTTCTCTGCCATTTCCATACCAAACATATAGCTTAAGCCAATAGCCATATCGGAATAACCGCTAAAATCAAAGTATAACTGCATGGCATAGAAAACAACCATTAACCAGGTGCCTAAAACTGACATGGTATTGATCCCGTTCATCGCATTGAAAGCGACGGCAATAATATCGGCGATGAGGACTTTCTTAAAGAGTCCTCTTAAAAACTGCTGAGCGCCATGGGTAAACTTGGTTTTGGTCATCTTTAAATGAGTTAAGCTTTCTTTAAAGGTATGATATTCCACAATCGGACCACTGATGATCTTTGGGAAATATGTGACATAAAGCAGATAATCTAAGAGATGATGCTCTGCTTGAACTTTATTCATATAGACATCCGCCACATAAGAAATAATGGTGAATGTATAAAAGGAAACCCCCATTGGCATATTAATGAGATGAGCATATTTAAAGAATGCTAATAAACCAAGATCTAATACCAAGGTCATGATCAAAGAGATCTTCGCTTCCTTTTCTTTGTGATGATGGCGACAGTCTTCAATTTCTAAACCAGTGAGATAGTTAAAAAGACTGACAATAAGCAAATATGGTAAAGCTTGGATATCTCCCCAGGCATAAAAGAGTAAACTGATGGGAATCAGTAAGCCTTTTTTAAAACGCTGGGGCGTAATGAGATAGAGCAGAAAGCTAATGGGAAAGAAGACAAAGAGAAATGATAATGTAGAAAATGACATAGTTTTTGCCCTCCTATAAAGCTTTCACAAAGGTATCACGAATTGTAGCAGCATGTTCATCGACAACATATAAAATATAATTACCGCGTACTTCGGTGATACTATTTTCTAATAATTTGGTTTGCGTGGCCCCATAGCCTTTAAAGCTGTTTTTCTGCGTCTGATTCCGGGTTTTAATACAATCCACCACTAAATCCTGCTGTTTCATGGATTTTAATTTCACCACTAACAATTCATTAGCGGACATCGTTGAGGATGGATAATATAACATAATCCCATCATAGTCCTCCGGATTAAGAGAATAGAGGCGACGGACAATCTGGCTATTGCCCGCTTTGGTCTGCGACGTATTCACAACTTTCATCATCGTCTTTTCCATATTAGGAAAAGACGTATGAGACATCCGTTTTGCGGCTAAACTCTGAAATAAAACGATCGCTAAGATAATGACTAAAACAACTTTTAAAGCGCGATAAATCAAGCTTCTGCGAATCATACATTGTTCTCCTGTGCATAAATGGCTTTCATGATATTAAGGCCCCAGTATTTATAAAATGAAGACTGCAAATGCATTCTGTCCTGCGCATAGAGGCCACTGTGCGCTGCGGCCATGGCACTGTTATTAATGTACACGTAGCCATGGCTGCGGCACATCTTCGCAATCGCCACATTATAATCAGGAATACGATGATAATTGGCTTCGGGATATTTATGAACTGGTAAAATCGAATTCACATAAATAGTGGCGTGGGGCAATTTCTTATGTAAGGCTGCAAGGATCTGCGTAAAATCAGCGGTATAGGTATTAATATTTTTCCACCGAGGAATGGAAATATCATTTAAACCATAAGCGATAATAATATTGCGAGGATTCAATGAAACCACCTGGTCCATTTTGGTTTTGATATGATTGATTGTTTTATTCTTTTCAGCCAGGCAGTATTTCTCATCTAAAAACAAATTAAAATCAACTGCTCGCGAATCTCCTAAAATGACATAATCTTTAAATAATGGCCAGACCTTACTAGGATCTCTTTCTAACTGGACCATCTTCTGATTGATCGCGGCCTTATTGGTCTGCGCATCCTGGGCTTTGACTTGATTTTCAATCCGTGTTACGTCCTGACTTGACAAGGACTTTAAGTAAGCGCGCCCTTTCGCAATCTCCTGACTGTTATCAGTTCTAAAAAAAAGTACGCCAATAGCGGTAAGGGCCATGGATACTGCCACAATAAATACAATTGTCTTCTTTCCTCGTAAATTCAATCGCATAATCTCGCTCCTTCATATCAATCATTTTACCATAAGTATAATGAAAAGGAAGGTGTAATCCTTCCTAAACATTGCCTTTGTATACATAATGAAGGGACTCTTTGGCGATCCCATACATCCGGTTAATAACTGCTAAATCAGTGGCCTGAAAAGTCGTCATTTTATAGCGTCCAAAGGCTCTGGTAATATGTAATGGCAGATCAGGAGAAAGAGACGCTAAATAGGTTGCTTCTTTCCCCATATCAAGATAAGAATCATTAAGCATAGGGACGATTAATGTCGTCACTTCGACATGAGTCTTTGGATAAGACATTTCAATGCATTGTTTAACAGTTTCCAAATCTCCTGACAAAGTCTCATAAATTTCCTGTCTAAAGCCTTTGAGATCAATATTCATCGCATCGACATATGGCAGGATCTTTTCTAAATAAGGCTTTTCTATTGTCCCATTGGTCACAATAACCGTTTTTAAATCCTGTTTCTTCGCTAAAACGAACGTTTCATACATATATTCAAAACTGACAAATGGTTCGTTATAAGTAAAGGCGATGCCAATATTGCCTTGCGGTTTGAGCCGTAACGCCTGATGCACTAATTCCTGTGGGGTTAAATGCATATATACTTCTTTCCCGGTATCATAAGAAATCTCATAATTCTGACAAAAAGGACATTTCAGATTACAGCCATAGCTGCCCACTGATAAAATCAGCGAATGGGGATAAAAGCGGCGTAATGGTTTCTTTTCAATCGGGTCTAACGCTAAAGACGTAATCTCGCCATAGTTAAGCGGAACAATCTTGCCATTTTTATTTCCGCGAGATAGGCAGAAGCCACGTTTGCCTTCATCAATCTCACAATGGTGAAAACATAAATCACATCTCATGTATGACGCACCACCTCAAAGCGGGCTAAGTCCGCCTTTTCGTCATCATACATGCCGGCTTTTGAACGGGCAATTTCAATTTGTTCCATGACCGTGGAAACGCCTGGTAAGTTTGGTAAGAGTAAACCGCGTTTGCGGCCATGGCTGACAATGACACCATAACGCACAGGATCCAACTGACTGATATCTTCAATGGGTTCAACTGCCCCTAAAACATCAACGCTGTAAACGAGATCTTTTAATTCCTCTTCCCGGACGGGATCAAAACGGGGATCACGAGAACAGGCAGAAATGGCATTTTGTCTAATTTCCTCGGCAATACAGGTGCAGGTCGGCTGGAATGTCCCGATACAGCCACGTAACTGACCATCCTTATGCAAGGATACAAAAACCCCCGCCCGTTTTGTTTTCATTTCATCTAAGATATTTTCTGGCATGTCCGGTAAAGTGTGATGTTTCGTATAATATTCCACTGTGTAACGGGCTAACTTCACATACGGATCTTCCTTCGCCTTTAAAACGGCCATCTTTTCTTCATGACGTTTTTCTAACTGCTTAGCAAAGTGACGACTTTCATCGTTACCGGTGATCGTAAAATCAACGACCCCATAACCAACGCCAAAAGGCCCTTCATGACTGTACACATGAGGCTCAATCTTTTTGCCATCGAGGGTGCCAGCCATAATTTGGAAAGAACGCAAGCCGCATTCCGCCGCATTTTCACAGAAGTCATAATCAAAGGATAAAAGATTGAGAAAATCTCCCGCAGCTAAATACTGCATCACTTCCTGATCAAAGATGGGGCCTTCTTTAGCAAAACCATAAGGGCCATCATCTTTAAGCTTATGGGAAAGATCGCCACTGGCGATCACCACAACGCGACGCTTCAGTTTGTCAGCGGTTTGGGCAATCGCCTGTCCTAATGCGTAGTGAGTCGCATAAGATAAGCCGGATATGCCAATACGGACGAGCTGAAAATCATGGGTATATTTTTCTAAAAAATAAAGTGGAATCATCGTTCCATGATCCAAATGAGGATCCCTTTCCCCTAATGTTCCTGCGGGAATGCCGGCTTTTTCGCAGGCATCCACCAGATGCAAAACAAAAGGCTGATCATAGTCTTCTGAAAAGGATACCTGTGAGGCGCCAAAAGTGCCAAAGTTTCCGGTCGCATGTTTCCCTGGGGAAATATGTAAATAATCACTGTACATAATCGAATGCGGGCTGATCACGATCACTGTCTCCGGATGATAAGAAGCCGCTTTTTTCATGACTTCCTGATAACTCTCAATCGTCTTATGTATTTCCTGTTCCCGTCCTTTCCCAATCTCTGGAATAATGAGCGGGGGATGGGGCACACACATTGTATAAACAACACTCATAAAATCATCTCCTACTTCTCATTATAATCACTTTTCATGAGAAGTTTTGATTTTAGAGATCAAAGAGAGAAATTTGCCTGTCAATGAAGCTTTCCTGTTTCGCGGTGCGAATCAAATCTGTTTTTTTCACATGCCCGATTAATAAAGGGGATAAAGGATCATGCTCTTGCATGAGACGTTTCACCTGATCATGATCCTCATTGGCATAACAATATAAACAGCCATGGCCGCAGGTATTATAAGTGCCGATATCATTACCTAACAGGCAATGACAGCCTTTGCGGGCATCAGTCAAATGAGGAATTTTTAAAGTGAGATCAAAGGCCCGTTCTAACGTTTCTTTCGTCATACAGCCGCTCACATCAATGTTTAAGGCGCGTAAATAACTGTTATCTTCTAAACATGTTTTTAAATGAATATGATAGCTCTCACAGATCTCTTGAAAGGCTTTTGCAAGACGCATCTGATCTTTCATAGAGACTTCTTCAACGCCCGGAAAGTTGCGCCGCGTTTTCGCGTAAAGATCGATAAAGCTGATGATGCATGTATCAACATAGCCGCTTAACCGCTCACACATTTGTTTAAAGATCCGAATATGATAATCAACGGTATATTTCTCGTTAATAAAGATCGGATCATAACGCCAGGTGACAGCTTTAGGACCAAGCTTCTGACTTAATACTTTCACGCTATCCATAACTCTGTTTTTATTAGGCACATGCGGTTCAATCTCCTGGCCATAAGGAGTAATCGTAACCATAAAAAACAAACGATAATCTTTTAGTTCATCAATGTATTTAAGAAAAGGGATAGGATTCTTACTGCAGAAGGCAATAATATCTACAACCTGTGGATCTAATTTATAGGATGTCACTAAATCAGGATAATAAGGATTACGGCTATAGACAAAGCCGGCACGAATCCGATTCATAAACCATTCCCCATAAAAAGCAGGAATATCAGTGCGGTTACCCGTATTTAAAATCATGTCATCACCTCCGTATATAAAAAAAGACACTTTTAGTGTAAAGCGTCTTTAATCGCATGGGCTAACTGATCAGCGCAGGATGTCCCGCGGCCGCGGCAGTCATTGCCTTGTAATAAATGCATAATGGTTCGGGCATCCTGGCCTTCTACAAGTTTACTGATGGCTTTTAAATTTCCTTCACAGCCACAGACAAACTGCACATCATGCAGTTTTCCATCATGAATTTCAAAAGAAATACCCTTACTGCAGACGCCTCTTGGCGTATATGTATATCTCATCGTTTACCCTCTTTCATATGATTCTATATCATGCTCATAAGCATCTAATATATCGGTCATCTCTTTATACGTTGTGACCTTGGTTAATTCATTTTTGATTTTCGCCGAGCCATGCAGCCCCTTGATATACCAAGGCGCATGTGAACGCATTTCTCGCATGGCATTGCGTTCACCCATCACATTGATAAGTTTCTGGGCATGCTTCTTACATAATGCAAAGCGTTCTTCTAAACTTGGATCGCCAGGATCAACGTTGGTTTCAAGGTAGGTGATCATCCGTGAAATCAGCCAGGGATTACCTAACACCGCGCGTCCGACCATGACCGCATCACAGCCCGTTTCTTCGAGCATTCTTTTGGCATCTTCTGGCGTCCGGACATCACCATTGCCCATAACCGGGATCGAGACCGCTTCTTTGACCTGTTTAATATAAGACCAGTCGGCATGGCCTTCATAAAACTGCGAACGGGTACGGCCATGCACGGCTAAAGCGCTCGCTCCTGCTTTTTCCATTAACTTGGCGAATGCCACGCAGTTGATATGTTTTTGATCAAAACCGATACGCATTTTTACTGTTACCGGTAAATCGACGGCTTCAACAACCGCTTTGACAATCGCATAAGCTCTTTCGGGATCGCGTAAGAGATCACTGCCAGCATGCGCTTTGAGCACTTTATTAACGGGGCAGCCCATATTAATATCAATAATATCACAGGCACTGTGGGCTTCCACAAACTTAGCCGCCTGGGCCATCGACTCTGGATCACCGCCAAAGATCTGGATGGCAACCGGATGTTCGTCTTCATCCACCTTTAACATATCAATTGTTTTTTGATTGCCGTAACATAACGCTTTATCACTGACCATTTCCGAAACGACTAAGCCCGCCCCAAACTCTTTCACGAGTTTGCGGTAAGCCACATTCGTAATGCCCGCCATCGGCGCTAAGACAATCTGATGTTTAATTTCTACATTTCCTATTTTCCACATATTCTTTCACCGAAAAGCAATATACCATAAAACCAGCAAAAATCCTAGAAGCATGCCTATTTATCCCTTTTTTCATTTTCACTATTTGGAAGAAAAAAATACTTACACGAAAGCAAAAAATATGGTAGGATGCATCTCGACGTAAAAAATCGCTCGGCCGATGTCAGATGGCCTGGCCCCTTTTTATGTCATTTTTTATTTAACGGAGGAAAACATAATGCCACAATCAAAAAAACAGGATTTACTTTTTTCAACGATGATGTCTTTACTGATGGTCTATCTGATGACATTATACAATATTGCCTTAGAAAATGGACAATTAGCCTTACCTTATTTCTTACATGCCTTATTAGGTATGTGGCCAGAATTTGTCGTCATCTGGATTGTCAACCACTTCGTTGTCTCTAAGTTAGCCATGCGTCTCGCATTCCGCTTTGTCAATCCACAGAAAGATCATCCAATGTTAGTGATTTTATCGATTCAGGCGATGATGGTTTGCTGCATCGTCCCTTATATCACTTTATTTGCGACATTCTTTCATCATGGATTTACTGCCACTTGGTTCACCCAGTGGATTACTTTATTAGTAGAATGTTTCCCAATGGCTTTCTGCTTACAGATTTTCTTTGTTGGACCAATCATTCGTAACGTCTTCAGAGGCATCATGAAAATACACAATCAGGCCAAAGCTTAACGCTTTGACCTTTTTCTTTACTTGCCAAAATAAAAGAGAACTTGCGTTCCCTTTTACATGTTATTCACCATTTTTCTTTAAATATAAGTCTGCCTGTTTATAAGACTCTTTGATTTCGTTATAACGGGCTTCATCAATTTCTTTGCCCGCATAATCTTTTTTCGCCTTATCAAACTTTTTATCAAGCATCTCACGTACTAATTTTAAACCAGTCATAATGAAACCCTCTCTTTCTTTTTTTATTTCTAAGTTTATTATAACCTCTTTTTGAAATAATGGAAGGACTTATTTTCATATTTTTGAAATTTTTTGTTTTTTCTTGACAATTTGATATTAAACAGCTTTATTTATTGAATCTACTAATGGTAATGTGACTTTTAGACATCAAAAAAGATGAAGGACGCACCTTCATCTTAAGCATGTTTATTAGCTTTGATTTCTTTTAATTCATCTTCACTAAAGTGATAAGTCTTACCACAGAACTGACATTTGATTTCTGCCCCATGATCTTCATTGATCATGGCATCTAACTGTTCATCAGGAACAGTGGTTAAAGCGCCAGAGAATTTATCCTTTGAACAGTCACATTCAAAGAAGAGATCCTGGGTTTCTAGGAATTCGACTTCATCACCAAAGAGCATCGTCATGATCTCTTCTGGAGACTTCCCTTCATCTAATAACTGAGAAACGGCTGGGAAGTCTTTTAATTTATTTTCAATAAAGGTGATATCATCATCGGTTGCTTCTGGTAATAACTGAATAATAAAGCCGCCAGCTGATTTGACAACGTTATCTTCACCGACTAAAACACCTAATGAAACAACGGATGGTACCTGCTCTGAGGCTGAGAAATAATAAGCGAGATCATCACCAATTTCTCCGGTCTGTAAAGGAACCTGCGAAGTGATTGGTTCTTTTAAGCCCATATCACGAATCACCTGTAAATAACCATCGCGACCAACACAGACGCCAACTGCTAATTTACCTGTATCATTATAAGTATAATGAACATGAGGATCACCAACGAAGCCTTTGATTTTACCATCACAATGAGTTGTTACTAAAACCGTCCCAATGGGGCCGCCGCCATTTAATGAAACAGTTAATTTATCATTACTTTTATTCATCGCCCCCATCATCAATGTCGCGGACATTAAACGGCCTAAAGCGGCTGAAGCGCATGGCCATAAGTCATGTTTTTCTCTGGCCACATTAACTAAGTCTTTAGTCGTACAAGCAAAGACACGACAGTTGCGTTTATTAACTAATCCTCTTACTAAATAATCTTTCATTTTATTCATCTCCTATCCCATAGCCATATACCCCAATAAAGGGACAATCATACTGATTACAATTAAGGCTATGAAGAATTTAATAAACCATTGCTTATTCATAATAGCTCCTCATATAAACAAAATAAAGCGCAATGCGCTTTATTTCATTTCATCTAATAAATCATCATCGGAATTCGTCTGGGACTGGCTTACGCTCGTTGAAGTTTCTGAATGAGGGACTTCAGCAGTCGCTGATGGATCTACACTGCCATCAAATGTCTCAGGCATTTTACCAGTGGTATAAAGTGACTGGATCTGTTCAGCATTTAATGTTTCATATTCCAGTAACGCTTCCGCGATGGTTTCTAGTTTTTGTTTATTCGCAATGATAATATCCGTTGCTTTCTTATGCGCATCATCAATAATCTTACGAACCTGCTGGTCAATTTCGAAAGCAATCTGACCAGAATGGGTATTGGATAACTGTGAATAGTCACGACCTAAGAATACGGCGTTCTGCCCTGAATCATATTTGATTGGACCTAAGTCTGACATCCCCAGTTCAGTAACCATCATACGCGCTAAACGAGTCGCCTGTTCGATATCGTTCGCTGCCCCTGATGAGATATCTCCAAAGAAGATTTCTTCAGCGGCACGCCCACCCATGAAACCGGCAATCGTAGCTAATAACTGATTCTTCGTTTCGAAGTATGTTTCCTGTTTAGGTGTCATTAAGTTATAACCGCCAGCCTGACCACGAGGGACGATGGTAACTTTCTGCACCTGGTTGGCATCTTCCAAAGTTAAACCGATAATCGCATGACCAGATTCATGATAAGCAACTAAACGTCTTTCATGTTCTGTATACTTACGTGAATGTTTCGCTGGACCACCGATGACACGGTCAATGGCTTCATCGACATCATCAAGCGTGATAACAACGTGGTTTAAACGAACAGCTAATAAAGCAGCTTCATTTAAGACGTTGGCTAACTGCGCCCCAGAGAAACCTGGTGTACGTTTAGCGATGTTATCAAAGTTAACATCTGGTGCAAACTTCTTATTACGGGCATGAACGCGTAAAATCGCAGCACGAGCACGAACATCAGGGTTAGAAACCTGAATCTGACGGTCGAAACGACCTGGACGAAGTAAGGCTGGGTCTAAGACGTCAGCTCGGTTGGTAGCCGCTAAGACAATAACCCCTTCGTTACCTTCGAAACCATCCATTTCTACTAATAACTGGTTTAATGTCTGTTCACGTTCATCGTGACCGCCACCGATCCCAGAACCTCTCTGACGACCAACGGCATCAATTTCATCGATGAAGATAATACATGGTGCATTGGCTTTCGCATTCTTGAACATATCACGAACACGGCCAGCCCCGACACCGACGAACATTTCAACGAATTCAGAACCAGAGATGAAGTAGAATGGCACATTCGCTTCTCCGGCTACGGCTCTCGCTAATAATGTTTTACCTGTCCCTGGAGGACCTACTAATAAGACCCCTCTAGGAATTTTAGCCCCCATATCAACGAATTTCTTAGGGTTCTTTAAGAAGTCGACAATTTCCTGAACTTCTTCTTTTTCTTCATCCGCCCCAGCAACATCGCTGAAACGTGTTTTTTCATTCTTCTCTAACTTTGCACGAGAGTTACCGAATTCGAATGCTTTCGCATTACCACCGGCGGCTCCATTTAAGTTTCTGAAGATAAAATACATCGCCCCAATTAAGATGACATAAGGAATAACCCCGATCACGAAAGACCAGATCATGTTATCCTGTTCCGAATCTTTAACTGTGACTTTAATCTTTTTGGTATTGAATAATGCCATTAATTCCTTTGTTTCACTGTCGGTATTTGGGACAGTGGTTGTGAAATCAACTTTTTTACTCTCACCATCAGATGTTGTTGTATATGTCCCTTTTACTTCCGTAACATAGTTACTTGGGGTTAAAGTGACATCACTTACTGGTTTATTTTTAACCGTTGAGACAAATTCTGAATAAGAAAGTGTCTTCGATCCTCCAGAATTAGAAAGGATTGGCACTAATGAACCAAGTAAGATTAAAACAATCACCCAAGGTAAGATCGCCTTGAATAAATTCTTGTTTTTTCCCATCTTGTTCTCCTTATTTAACTATAGACTTCTTCTTTAAGAACACCAACATAAGGCAGGTTACGATAATTTTCGTTATAATCCATGCCATAGCCAATGACAAACGCATTTGGAATTTCAAATCCGACATATTTTGCCTGGATTGGATAAAGTCGTCTTTCCTGTTTATTTAATAGGGTTGCAATTTCAACTGAAGCAGCACCTTTTTCCAGCAGCATGGCGCGTACTGTATGTAAGGTTTTGCCAGTATCTAAGATATCTTCGACAATAATAATATCTTTTCCTGTAATATCATTAGAAATATCTTTCTTGACTAAGACGTTACCGGTTGATTCCGTTCCTTCGTAAGAACTTACCGCCATGAAATCAAACTCCACATCTAATGAGATATGCTGAGCAAGTTCCGCAAAGAAAGGGATAGACCCTTTTAATAAACCAACTAAAATAACATTTTTTCCTTTATATTCTTCACTAATCTGTGTTCCAATGTCTTCACACCGTTTTACGATCTGATCATGTGTAAACAAGATCTCTTTACAATCTTTATGCATACATGAGCCTCCTATAGTACGTCATTTTATCACAAAAACATTCGGATTTGTAGTTGTATACTCACTTCTTTTTGCAACTTCTGGAATTAAAATGATTTCTCCCTGCGCATTACATAGTAGCGGGTAGCTTTTTCGTAAATGTGCCGGAATCTTGCGATCGATAAAGAGTCGCGACACCTTCTTTGTCCCGCCTTTCATTTTGATCCGATCACCGCTTTGAAACGTGCGAATCGTTAACGGAAAATCTTCTTCATCCACATGGACCCCGTTATTAAGCGGACCACTTAACCGCACATGAAAATGATCACAGTCAAAGATTTCCAGATGATCAAACTGATAACTGTATCCTTCTTCCTGATGCTTTGTTTGAACATAGATATTATTATATTCTTTTATGAACAACAAATGAATTGATAAAGCGAAGGTAATGTTCGGCTTGGGCGAATGAATCTGATGAATGACTTCTTCGATCAAGGAACGTTTAATCGCTTTCGTCTGCATAGCCTCTTTCAACAAGTTATAGAGAAACGGATATAATAAGTCCTCATCAATCTCATCTAAAGAAATTTTCCCCTGTTGATGATACTTTTCTAATAATGGCCAAACCGCTTCCTGCTTTTCCTGACGTTTTTTATTGAGCGCTTTTGCTTTTAACGCTAAGGCCTGTTTCTCTTCATCACTATACGTATTTAAGATCGTATTACGGATCAGATCACGGGTAAAATCCGTCTGAAAATTCGTATAGTCATCATGATAAGCAATCTGATGATGCTCACAGTAAGATCGTAAATCACGTTTATACACATGTAATAGTGGTCTGATAATCATCATCCCTTTAACGATGCTTTTCTCCTGAATGCCAATATAATCACTCTCTGAGCCTCTTTCTAGATACATATAGATCGTTTCCACATGATCATCAAAATGATGCCCAAGGATGACGCCTGAGGCATGATACTGCTTATAAAGTTCCTGATAAAACTGATAACGTATATTTCTGGCGATCGCCTGAAAATTCCCTTCCTGATAATCATCATGACTGACTTCTTTATAATGGAAAGGAACCTCATGGCTTTGACAGTAATCATGCACAACCTGATAATCTAATTCGGTATCATTACGTAACTGATAATTCACATGAGCCACAATGACATGATAATGATGCGTTACCAGTAAATCTAATAGTGCCATCGAATCACAGCCGCCAGATACCCCTACAATATAGGTCGCCTGATGATCTAACAGTCTTTCCTCCAACATTGTCTCACCTCACTTAAAAAGGGATCTTTTTATGATCCCTCTTCATCTAATCTTAGGATATATCCCTCATCATCATAGAAAGATGACTCATCAAACTTATGAAAGCCCAAATCTAATAACAGTTTACGAGAACGATCGTTTTGTCTATAGATATAGGCAATAACTTTCCGCTGCGGAAATTCTTTTAAGGCTTCTAAAAGACCGCGCACCGCTTCACGGCCATACCCCTGACCCCAGTAAGTAGAATCTAAGGTATACCCGATGGTCACGGTATTACGGTTAAGCACTTCTAAATGTAAATCACCAATTAAAGTGCCATTCTTTAAGGTAATCGCTAATTGCGTATTATCCTTAGGCTTGCCTGTATAAGGGTGTTTCTGAACATAGCGAATGCGCCCTTTCGCTTCAAAACGGGAATAGTGATTCCACGACTGATAGCGAGCCACTTCCGGTTTATTGCGATAAGTTACCAAACGATCTATATCTTCCTGATCTAAATATCTGATGAGTAGTCTTTCTGTTTCAATCATTTTTCGAGATTATGATAGATAAACAACATTCTATCCTTTCCATTCATATCCTTAATAATTTCATGTGGTTCATCCCCAAAGTATTCATGGATGGCTTCTTCCATCAGCTCTCGCTGATCAAAGCCCATTTCAAATCCTAATAAAGCCCGATCCTTTAAAACTTTGTGGACATCCTTAAATATTTTACGATAAAAGTATAAACCATCATCGCCGCCAAATAAAGCTACATGCGGTTCATTATCTTTGACCATTGGGTCAATCTTTTGTTCCTGTGGAATATAAGGCGGATTAGAAATAAAGACATCCACCTTGATCCCACGGTCAATCAATGGTGCTAACATATCTCCCTGATAGAACGTGACATGCGCGCCTAAGGCATCATTATTCTTTTGCGCGACAGCTAACGCTTTCTCACTAATATCAGTGGCCACCGTATGGGTCTTTGGTTCTTCAAGATCCAAAGAGATGGCAATAGCCCCTGAACCAGTGCCCACATCACATAAATCAATTTGCTTGTAATCTTTGAAATAATCATCCATGCGATATAAGGTCTGTTCGACTAATTCTTCGGTTTCATAACGAGGAATCAGGACATCTTCATTGACAAAGAATTCTCTTGAGAAGAAATATTCCTTGCCTTTGATGTACTGCACCGGCTCACCATTTAAGTAACGCTCTAAATCTTCGTTGTATTCTTTTAAAACAGCCGGATCCACTTCTTCATCCATCTTTAAATATAATTCGGCACTGCCCATCTTGGAAACATGGTAGAAAAGCACCTTAGGGACATTACAGTCCTTGTTGAGGGCATCAAGCTTTTCTTCAGAAGAAGCGATCAGTTCACGAATTGTTGGCACTATTGTTCTCCTTCAAGCTTACGTTTCTGATCTTCGTTGATTAACGCTTCGATGATCGGATCAAGCTTGCCTTCCATAATTTTATCTAACTGCTGAATCGTTAAACCAATACGGTGATCAGTGACACGGTTTTGTGGATAGTTGTATGTTCTGATCTTTTCTGCACGATCCCCAGAACCAATCTTAGAACGTCTTTCTGCCCCTTGTTTAGACTCTTCAATTTCTAAGAAATGTTCATAGACACGGGTTCTTAATGACTGCATCGCTTTATCACGGTTATCATGCTGGGAACGGCCATCCTGACTGGTCGCTACAATCCCGGTTGGGATATGAGTGATACGGACAGCGGAATCCGTTTTATTGATATGCTGCCCACCGGCACCAGAAGAACGATATGTATCAATACGTAAATCCTTAGGATCGATCTGAACATCGACTTCTTCCGCTTCAGGCATAACTAATACCGTCGCGGTAGAAGTCTGCACACGGCCCTGAGATTCAGTCTTCGGTACTCGCTGCACACGGTGTGAACCTGATTCATATTTTAATTTACTGTAAACATTATCCCCTTTGATCATAAAAGAAATGAGCGCATAACCGCCCGCTTCACCAGGCTGTGCTTCTTCAACTTCAATTTTCCAGCCCTGACTTTCAGCGTATTTTGAATACATGCGGTATAAATCGCCAGCAAAGATATTGCCTTCATCACCGCCGGCTGCGCCACGGATTTCCATGATGATGTTCTTACCATCATTAGGATCCTTAGGAATTAATTCTAACTGAATTTCTCTTTCTAATTCCGGCTTACGCGCCTGTAATTCTTCCAGCTCCATTTTCGCCATTTCTTTGATATCAGGATCACTATCTCCTAAAAGAGATTTGGATTCTTCAATGCCATCTAAAAGTGACTTATATTCTTTATACATACCATATGCTTTTTCTAAAGAACCCTGTTCCTTAGAGGCATCGGTCATCTTTTTCACATCATTAGCGATACTTGGATCCATCAGAATCTGATTTAATTCTTCATATCTTTTTGCGACAGTTTCTAATCTATCTAATAGTGTGTTCATAGTTACCTCCAAAATTCTAACCCATTATAATATATAAAAGAGCATTACGCAAAAATTATTGTGCATATTTCGCAGTTTTCTCATACATTTCTAAGAAGATGTAACGTTGTTTTTCAGTCATCTCATGTTATAATTTCCGTTGAGGTGAATCCTAATGAAGAAATATGAAGCCATCTGCCATGAAATCATCGGTCAAATTGAAAGTGGAAAACTGCCGCCTGATAGTCTTTTACCAAGTGAACACGAACTGATGCAGACCTTTCAGGCGTCCCGAGATACCATTCGTAAAGCCTTAAATTTACTTATCGAAAATGGGTATATTCAAAAATCCCAGGGCCGACGCAGTGTCGTCCTGGACATGAAACGCTTTAAATTACCGATTTCCAATATTGAAAGTATGAAAGAAGTTGGCAAGAGTCTAGGCGAAGACATCACCACGAAAGTGCTCTTTCTCCAAAAGATCCACCCGGATCGTTCCGTCGCCAAAAAGCTTCAGTTAACGTTTGATGACTACGTCTGGATGATTGTCCGTGTCCGTTATTTCTCAGGTGAAGCGGTCATTTTAGATACCGACTTTGTCAATGCGGCGTTAGTTCCTGATCTCACCAAAGAAATCTGCGAAGATTCGCTTTATGAATACATTGAAGGACCGCTTGGCAAACGCATTTCATATGCCGATAAAATCATCACCTGCCAGCATGTCAATAACTTTGATAAGCAGTATTTAGATCTCAAAGATTATGATATGGTCGTTGACGTCGAAAGTTATACTTACTTAGAACCATCAATTATTTTCCAGTATACCGCTTCCCGTCATCGTCCTGATAAATTCCGCTTTGAAGATCGCGCGCGCCGTCTTCATAGCCCTAAGTAGAGCATGAAATAATGCTCTTTTTTCATCCTTTTGAGTGATGTGAGTGTTATCATTTTTACTTATAATAAGGTAAAGAAGACAATGAAAGGATGATATTTATGAAATTAGGTACAATGCTGCTGACCGCTTTTTTAGTCGGGATGTCCTTATCACCCCTTCAGGCTAAAAAAGCCGCGATCACCATCAAACCCCAAAAGCTGACCCTTTATGTCAAACAAAGCAAAACTCTAAAATTGTATAAAGGCAAAAAGAGCGTTAAGGCAAAATGGAAAACCGGCAATAAGAAGATTGCGAAAGTCTCTGCCAAAGGTAAAGTCACCGCTTTAAAAGCCGGGAAGACCAAAATCATCGCCACCTATGCAAAGAAAAAGTACTATGCTTCATTAACCGTGAAAAAGAAAAAAAAGAAAGTGCAGAAAGCGACCAGTACAGCCGCCCCAGCAAAGACACCAGCAACACCAGCTGTAACGACAACCCCAACTACGACAACGACGCCAGCCGTTACGCCAACACCAACACCTTCGACCAATACAACGCCTACGCCAAGTGCAGAAAAGCCGGCGGAAAAACCAAGTGAGGAAAAACCTGCAGAAACCCCATCAGTCAGTCCGGAAAAGCCAAGTGAGGAAAAACCTGCAGAGCAGCCGGCGGAGACGCCATCGGAAACCAAACAGTAAATGCCAACTATCGAAATAGGCTCACAGGCAATGACCATGATGGTAGACAAAGACGGAAACCCAAGCACCAGCCCAGATGCCACACCGGTCGAAGTAGAGCGAAAAACAGCCCAAATGACCTGGACCACTTTACCAACAAATATTAATGAGTTAAAACAATATGAAGAACTCTTAAAAGATAAAGAAAAAGGAAAATTTGTGATCTATACATTATTAGCCGCTACACTCAAGACTTATGATGATTCATTGCCTAGAGAAAAGAATCAGACAATGTATGATATGATGTCTTATCTTTGCGACAGCCCTTGGGCACTCCAGCAGAAGATGCCGTTTAATACAGCACCTAGTCGCCAGTTTATTGATAACTGTTTCTATTATAATAAAGGAAAAGCCGCCTGGTTTGGCAATGCCTTCTTTGAAAATTCCTATTGGAAAGAGGGCTATAAGTTATCATCCCCTTATATCATGCATCTTCATGAACATGTTTATTTAACCCAGGCTGCCACCACGACAACACCAGAATATGAAAGAATTGCGAATAATGGTTCTCATTATAATCCTGATGACAGCATGGCTGGTAACTTCTCGTCACCAAAAATCTTAGATGTGACCTGGAGTGAATCAGCTGGTCGCTGGTATATTTACTCTACTGACTAGAAACACATAATGAATGACGGTTCGGTGAAAGCTCCCGATGCCAGCATCAGCTGGTAAAAGCAAACGACTGAGTTGGAAGGAAACTTCATTTTCCTTACCATTATCTGATGACTATGACATCTTGATTTCCAACTATAAGGATACTACAATTTCTAGTGAAGGACATTTACGTCCCTACGAATCTTATGTTTTATACCGTAGAAAGGATTAATCACGATGAAATTAAACTTTGATCAGCATCAGCTCTCAGAAATTGTCTTAGGGACGATGCGTATCAATCACAAAAGCACCGAAGAAGTGTATCAGTTATTACAAACAGCTAAAGATCATGAAATTAATGTCATTGACACAGCTGATATTTATGGCCACGGAGACTGTGAAAGACTGTTGGGAGAAGTCTTTCATACGCATCCTCACTTAAGAGAATCATTCTTCCTCCAAAGTAAATGCGGCATTCATATCACTGATGATATGACTTACTATGACTTTGATGAAGACTACATTATTGATTGTGTCAACGCTTCATTAGATCGTTTACAGACTGATCATTTAGAAAGCTTGCTCCTTCATCGTCCTGATGTCTTGATGGATGTAGAAGCTGTCGGTCGTGCTTTTGAAAAACTCTATAATGCCGGGAAAGTCAGATACTTTGGTGTCTCTAACATGAATAGTGCCCAATTATCTTATTTACAGTCAGCTGTGCATGTCCCATTACGTATCAACCAGTTACAGTTATCCGCCGCTTATTCCCCTCTCATTGATGCTACTTTCAATGTAAATATGGAAAATAGTGAAGCTTATAGCGATGGCACCTTACTGCCAATGATGCAGAAACAAGATATGCTTATTCAAGCCTGGTCTTCCTTACAGTATGGTTTCTTTGAAGGCTCATTCCTCAATAGCCCTAAATATCCTTACTTAAATGCATTATTAGATCAGTTTGCTCAGGATCTGCATGTCTCACCTAGTGCCATTGCCTTATCATGGATCTTACGTATTCCTGGTAAAATGCAGGCAGTTATTGGTACGACATCACCAGAACATTTAGCTGAAGCGGCGCAAGCTTCCAGCAAACTCTTAACTCGTCAACAGTGGTATCAGATCTATTTAACGCAGCATCCACTGCCATAGTGAAAAGCACCAGCTTCATGTCTGGTGCTTTTGATTTAGAAGACAAGATTAATGAGATCTAAATTATTCAATAATACTGTTTGTTGCTTTTTAACAGCATTAACATCTTGAACTCGCATTTTCTTATAAGTCATTTTATAACGGTTTGTATACTCACCATCATAAACACCTTTTACAACACGTGATGTCAGCAATGATCCTTTGTATGTATTCTTTGCCGAAAAGACATCTGGACCTACAGCTGTGGCTAAATCAAATTCAACGCCTTTAGTAACATTCCCATGAGCATCATAGCTATAATATGAATTGTATAGCCAGAAAAAGAAACCATAAGCTGTCCCTTCCGGTTATAAAGATACTGTGCATCACCGGTGAAAGGCTCATCCTGTCCAAATGAATAAAGGGTCCCTTTCGCGGATTTTCTGTATTTATTATCCTTATCCGTATAGTGAATACTCTTATTGTATGCACATTTCACTTCGTGTTGTTAACAATTTAGTGACTTGGTATGATTTTTAGTTGATAGCGCACAATTTAATATCTCTCTACGAGTCATAAATTCCATTAACTTTATTTTTACAGATCAAATATACTATTGCTAAACTTAAATATACTTTCTTTACTGAGTTGGCGAATGTAGAAATATTGCTGATGCTGTCTCAGCATCCCTAAAAGCTTTGTAACTTTCTCGCTGATATTGAGTTTTCTGAAATTATATTGGATCATAAATAACGAGTTATATCTATTTATATACTTTGTAGATATATTTCTATAATAGATGATTTCTGATTCAATAAATGAATGAAGTCCATTTACAGTATTCAAATGATCAGTTTTTGTATACTCATCGAGTTTTAGATGCTTTACGCCGCAATTTCGTTTTTTCAGACTCCAGTCATAAATATTGATACCATCTATAAAGCAGTAGCTTTCTTTATCAATATGCTGACAAAATTCATAGCCATTCACGTCAGTAGGTCGACCGGTATTATAGGTGTGAATAAATGTATTTCCGCCTCGGGAAACTACGGTCATAATACATACTAGAATATCAGTTATGCCTGGTTTCGGTGCTATTGATCCATGTTTTCGAGGATCAACGCCTTCCAGCTTGGTCCCTTTATGACTCGCCAGGATGTACTTCTCATCTATTTCAGCTACATCACCTACAGAATCATTAGCTAGGATCATTTCAATGAAATGAAGTAGCTTATGACGCATTCTAAATACAGTTACATAATGCACACCGATTTTGAATGCAGTTTCGCGTAAAGCTAAACCGTTGAGTGTATCTTTAAGAACAATTTTCCACTTTGAAAGGCTCTGATGTGAATAGAAAGTTAATTGACCGGTATCCGCTACAAAGCGTTTATTACAGCTTTTACATCTATACATTTGCTTGCCACTTTTTGTGTGTCCTGCTTTGATCATTTTAGGATGTTTTTCAGGACATTTTGGGCAATGCTCTATGATAGGTGTAGACGCAGTTTCATTAGCTTCAATATACTCCTCAACCATATCAAGAATCTGTTCAATTTGAAATTGATCTAGTTTAATATTAGATAAGTTAGCAGCAATGTTTTGAATTTCCATATTAATACCTCCAGGTACTATATATTTTAGCAAATATACATATATCCTGATGTTCAATACATCGCTTGAAAGGGATAAATACGGAGCTTATATGTGAAAGTCACTTATTTGTTAACAACACGTTTCACTTTTTTCTTATTAATGGTGCGCACACGCCCACCAGTATAGGTCATTTTATAATTTGGGCCATGATTGAGAGCGGTAATAGCAGTGAGTTTCCCTTTATGATATACAAACCTGTTTCCATCATATTTTGATACTAAACCATCTTTATTATAAGTGACCGTATTCTTTCCAATCTTGGTGACAACATTCACCATCTTTCCTTTGGCTTGCACACTTGTAGGAGCAAGCATCATTAACGTTAACGTAGTAACTAATAACTTTTTCATAAACGTCCTCCATTCATCATCGTTTTACATGCAATAAGTAAATTAAACCCTAGTCCTTTTGATTTAGAAAATGTATGCAAGAGAATCTCCATTATTCAGCAATAATAAACGCTGCTGTTTTTTAACAGTATTGACATCTTTGACACGTATTTTCTTATAAGTGATTTTATCATGGTTAGTGTATTCACTATCATAAACCCCTTTGACAACACGAGAAACTAAAACCGAGCCTTTATAAGTATTCTTCGATGTAAAAACATTTGGACCAACACCAGTTGTTAAATCAAGTTCAGATCCCTTAACCATATACCCTTTAGCGTCATAACGATAATAAGAATCGGTAAAGGCAAGACGAGAAACCAAGAGCTGTCCCTTCTTATTAAAGAGGTAAGCAGCGTCCTGTCCAAACGTTTTACTTTGACCAAAAGTGTAAAGTGTCCCTTTAGGTGACGTTCTGCTCTTCATATTCTCATCATAGTATTTCATACTCTTATAAGCGACTTTCACCTTATGTTTATTGACAGTATCCACACGGCCATTGCGATAAGTAATATGGAAAGTCCCTTCAATGTTTGTTAGACTTGAAATTTTACCATTCTTATATTTGATATCAATATTTCCATTTCCGGTAAGTAAGCCATCTTTATTATAAGTGACAGTATTCTTTCCAATCTTGGTGACAACATTCACCATTTTTCCTTGAGCTTGCACACTCGTTGGGGCAAGCATCATGAATGTTAATGTAGCGGCTAATAACTTTTTCATAACTTTATCCTCCATACTTCTTATTGTACGCTTACCTGTAATAAGAACAAAGGAAATTCAAAGAAGCGTTAAAAAACGTATTGCCTGATGACAATACGTTAAGCTGTTTCTTTAACAGGTTGTGGTTTTAATTTAGTAATGACTAAGCCCAGCAAACCGCCAATAAAAGCAAAGAGGATCCAGCCAAAGCCGTAGTTATAAAGCGGGAATTCTTTGACAATTGGTAATAGTTTAAAGCTATCCTGTAACATTACTAAAAAGCCGCCCACAAGGGCACCTAAGGCTGCACCTTGATAGATAAGCTGTGCTTTGACAAACTTCGAAGCTAATAACAGTAATAAGATGACAATGATCGGTGGTACGATCACGGTTAAGATTGGTGATGCAAACTTAATAATACGCGTTAAACCTAAGTTACAGATGATAAAGTTAATAACCGTAATCAGAATAATGGCTTTACTGTATTTGATTTTACCATGAGATAACTCATCGATATAAGAAGCGGTTGCGCCAAATAAACCAACACAAGTGGTTAAGCAGGCACAAGCGGTAATTAAGCCAAGCAATCGCACCCCAAAACTGCCAAGTAACTGACTGGTAATAGCTACTAATAAAGCGGCCTGAGAAACATCTTTTAAACCAGGTACCCCTAAGGCAGCACCGATATAAGCAAGACCGGCATAGATCGCCGCTAAAATCAGACCGGCGATGAAACAGGTCCCAGCCGCTGCTTTTAAACGTTCTTTTCTCGTATGTAACCCCATATTAGCAAAGTTCTGCCCAAGGATTAAAGAGAAACCAGCAGCGGTGATAATATCCATTGCCTGATAACCAGTTTGGATACTTAAAGGCATAATCTGACTAGTAAGAGGCTGATGTATCTTTCCATCTGGACTCATGATTCCAATAACAATCAACACAAGAATACTAATGGTGAGAATTGGTGTTAAGAAACGTCCAATGACATCAACCAAGCTTGTTTGTCTTCTCGTTAAGAGATAAACCACTGCAAAGAAGACAATGGAGAAGGCCCATAATGGAATATGGGAATTGATCGGTTTCACTAACATTTCATAAGTTGTGGCAGCGGTACGTGGCGCCGCAATAAAGATCCCGGTTAAGAAGATTGCAGCACTGTTTAAAAGCATTCCAGCTTTCTTTCCTACTGCATTGGAGATAGCTTCTGGACCATCACCAGCATAAAATAATGCATAAATACCAAGACAGCTCATCACAACTTCAATACTGATAAAGCCAAGTAAGGCTAAAGGCCATAAACGGCCACTCATTAAGCCTAAATAAGGCGGAAAAATCAGGTTCCCAGCGCCAAAGAACATAGCGAATAAAGCTAGACCTGAAACTAATAAATCTTTCTTTTTCATATAAACATTCCTATCTTAAAAACTAGGCTCTATTATGGCAATAATAGATGATAAATGCAATATAAAAGCGCAATAAAACAATTCTTTCTAAGGTTAATAAATTACTTGTACGCATTAATGACAATGTTTTTACATTATCACTCTTTTTTAAATGTCATCTAATTTCATTGAAATGAAATTTTGAGATAACTATAATAAACTTATAATTCTCAAATGATATTAAAACAAATTTAATACATAATAATGAACTTACACTTTTCATAGTCTTCATCTCACCACTTATATTAAGTTTACATTCATGATTCGTTGAGAAAGGAGTCCTCTCATGCAATATAGCGATAAACCTATGCTTGATACCTACAGTCAAATAGAACATTTAAAAAGTAATGGCATCACCTTTAATGTCTGCTCTGAAGAGCGGGCTTATCATTATCTCAGGTATAATAGTAATTATTTTAAAGTGACGGCATTCAGAAAGAATTACAATAAGTATCGAGGCGGCATTAACGATGGCAAATATATTGATCTTGATTTTGCCTATTTATGTGATCTTGCCAGTATTGATATGCATTTGCGTTACTTATCAATTCAACTTACCTTGGATATTGAACATTATGCCAAGCTTAAGATTTTACGTCTTATGGAAGATCATAATGAAGATGGTTATCAAATCTATATTGATTTTATGAATTCATTAAATGAAGTACAAAAGAAACGATTAGAAAATGAAATCACCAGGTCCAAAAACTCTCATTATTCTCAAAATCTTTTTGAAAAGTATTATCCTGATTTCCCTATTTGGGTACTTCTTGAACTGATTCCTTTTGGTCGACTTATTTCCTTATACCAATTTTGTGCCAAGCGATATAATGATAAAAATATGATGCAAGAATCCTATATGTTAATGACATGTAAAGCTTTAAGAAATGCCTCCGCCCATAGCAGCTGTATCCTCAATGATTTACACTCACACACAATAATTCATCAAAAAGGTAAACCGAATCAAAAAGTTATGCATGAAATTTCTAAAGCAAATAATATTTCTAGGGCTGCTAAAAACAAACGTATGTCTAATGAAAGAATAAGTCAATTCGTAACATTACTCTATACTTTTAACAAAATCGTAACAAGTGAAGGTGCAAAACAAAAAGCTAAAGAACTATTACTGCAGTTTGATAAACGAATGATGAAAAATATTACGTATTACAACACCAATGAACTTATTAAAGCAAATTTTGAGTTTTTACATCAAATCATTCTCTATTATTTGTAGAGCACTAAATAGCGTTTCGTGTGATTATTGAGTAAATACTATTTTAAATTCAAATTAAAATAGTGGCGAATAAAAAAATGAGGAAAATGAGAAATTTTAAATATTACATTGACAAGCGTCTTTAATATAGTTATTATATGGTTGTCGTTCAAAACGAGTAATCGTTTTATAAGGGCCGGACTAATACCCTGGCTCTAATTTTTTATAAGCAGGAAGATTTTCTTTCTGCTTTTTTAGTTTGTGAAAATAGAGAACATCTATATCGTATTTTTGTTAGGATGGAAATGAGGTGAGAATATGAAAGCTGTAATCTTTGATATGGATGGATTAATGATTGATAGTGAGCGTGTCACTTTTGAAAGCTATCAGGAAGTGATGGCACCAATGGGTTATACCATGGATGAAACATTTTATAAAACGTTATTAGGGAAACCTGTCCCTAATGTTAAGAAATGTTTCTATGATCAATATGGACAGGATTTCCCTTTTGATGAGGTATTAAAGAAAACCCATGAAACAATCAATAATAAATTTGAAAAGAAAGGTGTGCCACTTAAACCAGGATTAATAGAATTATTAGAGTATTTAAAGGCGCATCATTATTCAACGATCGTTGCGACATCTAGTGATCGTCAACGTGTTGATCACATTTTTGACTTAGCCCATTTACATCAGTATTTTGATGATTCTATTTGTGGTGATGAAGTCACGCATGGTAAACCAGATCCTGAGATCTTTTTAAAGGCCTGTGAGAAATTACATGTAGCGCCTAGCGATGCTTTTGTTTTAGAAGATAGTGAAGCGGGTTTACAGGCTGCTCACAGCGGTCATATTCACGTTATCTGTGTACCAGATATGAAATATCCAGAAGAAAAATATGCATCAATGGCGACAGCTATTGTTCCAAGTTTAAAAGAAGTGATTGAGGTTTTAGAAAAATGAAAGCTGTCATTTTCGATATGGATGGGTTAATGATTGATAGTGAACGATTAGCCTTAAAGTGTTACCAGAAAGTCTTAGGGACAATGGGTTTAACAATGAGTGAAGACTTTTACAAAGGGGTTCTGGGTTTACCTGATCGTGATGTCAAAACAGTATTTCTTAAAGAATATGGTGATGACTTTCCTTTTGATGATGTCTTAGAAAAGATATTTGCGAAGATGAGAGAAGAAATCGATACACATGGTGTTCCTCTTAAAAAAGGTTTAATCCCCTTACTTACATACTTACAGGACCATCATTATAAAACCATAGTAGCAACCTCTTCACCAAGAGCCTGGATGCAGCATCTTCTTGAAAAAGATGTCCTCCCTTATATGACTGATAGCATTTGTGTTGAAGAAGTGACCAAAGGAAAACCTGACCCTGAAATGTTTTTAAAAGCCTGTGAAAAGTTAAATGTACATCCAGCAGACGCCTTGGTCTTAGAAGATAGTGAAGCAGGGATTTGCGCCGCCTATAATGCCCATATTCCCGTAATTGGCATTCCTGATTTAAAAGTCCCTGGCAAACGTTATCAAGCGATGACTGCTTATATGGTGTCATCGTTAAACGATGTCATCGCCCTTATAGAATCAAAAAAAGTGTGATTTTTTAAGTCACACTTTTTATCGTTTTAAACGTTTTTCAAATTTAAATGGTTTATTAACCACTTCATGACAATGACGGCATCTTGGTTCATAAGCTTCCTTAGCGCCAACTAAGACAACAGGATCATCAAAAGAAGCTGGTTTGCCATTAATAATTCTTTGTGTGCGCGTAGCTGGTGCACCGCATTTTGCACAAACAGCTGTCAGTTTTGTCACAAATTCAGCTCTTGTTAATAAATCTGGTAAAACCCCAAAAGGTTCGCCACGGAAGTCTTTATCTAACCCCGCACACATCACACGTAAGCCGCTATCAGCTAAGTATTCTGCAATATCGATGACATCTTCATCGAAGAACTGGACTTCATCAATCGCTACAACATCGGTATCTTCTTTAATATAGTCTAAGATTTTCTTTGAACTATCAACCACAATACAAGGCACATGTGCCCCGGCATGAGAAACGATTTCGGTTTCTGAATAACGATTATCAATCTTTGGCTTAAAGACTAAGATATTCTTCTTAGCGAATGTTAAAACGTTAATACGACGAATGAGTTCTTCTGTTTTTCCGGCAAACATACAGCCACAAATGACTTCTAGCCATCCTTCACGATATTGATTGTACATTGTATTTATTACCCCTTTTCAACCTTAGTTATTATACAGGAGTTTAAAGACTTGCTCAACCTAAATCAAAGACAAAGGCGCGATCATAAGCACTATGTAAAGCTTCACGAATTTGTCCTGGATGATCTGTATCACCTAAAAGAATAACCTGATCAAAGACTTTTTCAAAGTCTTCTAAAGCCTCTCTCTTTGGTTTGACACCCATCGCTAAAACAACAGTATCCGCTTCAAAAGCGACATCTTCATCACCATGCTTTGTATAAACCTGATGATCTTCAATATGGGTTAAACGATGTTCTGTTTTAATAGTAATCCCCATATCATGCATTTCTTTAAGTAAGACACCACGATAAGATGCATATAATGTGGTACCTACCTGATTGGCCATTTCAATAACCGTTACCTGATTATCTTTAGCTAAAGTTTCCGCGGTTTCTAAGCCGGTGACACCACCGCCAATAATAACAATCTTCTGATCATGTAAATCATGTTCACCCTTTAAAACAGATTCAGCCGTAATAGCCTGATCAATACCTGGTAAGTTTGGAACAATTGGCTGTCCGCCAATCGCCATAAAGATTGCTTCAAAGCCGGCTTCTTTTAAATCTTCAGGGGTTGCCTTTGTGTTATAAACAACCTGGACACCCGCTTCTTCGACCTGAGCCGCCATCGTTTCCACAAATTCTCCTAATAATTCCTTATGTGGCGGAATGGCCGCTAAATTCATCGTCCCGCCCAGTTTATCTGTCGCTTCAAATAAAGTGACATCAAACTGTCTCTTCGCTAAAACAATGGCGGCTTCCATCCCTGCTGGGCCGCCGCCTAAAACAGCCACTTTTCGATGCTGACCGGTTTTATGTAAATGATCCCAATGGTATTCTCTTCCTAATAATGGATTTAAAGTACATTCTACTGGTCTTAAGGTATTTAAGATACGGAAACACTCCAGGCAGCCAATACATTTACGGATATATAAGTCTTGTCCTTTCTGCGCTTTTGTGCCCCATTCTGCATCCGCTAAAAAGCCACGGCCAATGCCGACAAAGTCACAGACATCTTCTTCTAATAAGCTTTCCGCAAATGCGGGATGCTTAATTGTATTCACGGCAATAACTGGAATCGATACATTGGCTTTAATCTGTCTGGCTAAATCTGCTTTCCAGCCTTCCTTTAACATCGCTGGTTCGACAATCGTATAGCCTGATTCATAGGTCCCGCAGCTGACATTTAAAGCCTGAATGCCTAAAGACTCTAAGTATTTGGCAATCTTAATGCCTTCTGCCTGATCAATACCATCAGAAATATATTCAGCCCCATCCATACGTACACTAATAGGATAAGTAGGACCACAGGTAGCTTGAATGCCTTTGATGATTTCTGTAATCATACGCATTCGTCCTAAGAAATCCCCGCCATAGCGATCAGTACGTTTATTGGTATGGGGAGACATGAACTGATCTAATAAATAGCCATGGGCGGCATGTAATTCCACGCCATCAATACCAGCTGCTTTGGCCACATATGCACCAAAGACAAACTTCTTCACTAATCCTTCTACTTCTTCGGTTGTTAAGGCACGTGGCTTTTCTCCAATCACTGAACACGTTACATCGCTTGCAGAGACAATCTGTTTGCCATGTAATAAACGTGATGGCGTCTGATTCCCTGGATGATGTAACTGTACAAAGATCTTTGTATTATACGCATGAACAGCTTCTGCTAAACGTGTTAACTGAGGGATATGCTTCAAATCCGTTACTGATAACTGATTTGGTGTACCAATCCCCGTTTCATCGTCAATACGGGTAATCTCCGTAATAATGAGACCAGCCCCTCCTTTCGCCCTTTTCGCATAATAAGTGATCATTTCCTGAGATGCTTCACCGGTTGATGAGGCTAATGAACATCCCATGGCCGGCATGACAATACGATTCTTTAATTCCAATCGTCCAATCTTGCCCTTTTCAAACAATTTTGTATAACTCATAATGATAGTCCTCCTAAAATGATTATAACCGCTTACATTAAAAGAAGCAAAGAAAAACACTAAGGACTAGCCTTAGTGCTTCTGATGCAGCGATCTCACAAATAAGAAGACCAGCACTGCGAAGGAACAAACCACCGCAATAACATAAGGAATAATAACTGTTGGATCGGATGTTTTCACACCTTTTGTTCCCGTATTATTATGACCATTTTTACTTGCTGATGTGGTCTTATCTCCATTACTTCCCGTTTTGGAGCCATTGACATCATCACTTGATCCTTCAGTACTACGATCATTGTCGTTGCCGTTTTTATGGTCTTTTGAACCATCAGCGCCGTTTTCTGATGTAGAACTCTTTTGATTCTTGTTTTTGCCGTTGTTATTGGTCTTCTTATTCGTCTTTTTCTTTTCTGTTGTCGTTTTCTTGTTATTAACAGGTGTTTCTTTCTTTGGTGTTTCCTCTTTATTTGAAGGAGGGGTAACAGGAGTTTCCTGATTTTCTTTTTTGGTATTCGCAAACACCACTTCCGCATCTTTATCTGCCGATCCATCTTTAAACAATGTGACAATAGAATAGAGACCACCATCTTTATAACCAATAAATACAGTCAAATGATAAAGCGTCGTATCATACGTTGTATCTTGATCACTGCCAGCAGTCTGTTTAATGGTATATTTCCATGTACCCGTCTTCGTATAGGATAATACAACATTATCTTTACCTTGAATGGTCACAGGATTCTCATTGGGCATAGGAGCCGAAGAATCTTCAGATGACAATGTAACCTGACCTGTGGTCTGTGATCCATTTGTTGTTATTTGTATAGGAATCCCAATCTTCGTTTCATTTTGGGCATGAACACTTGGGGATAACAATAACATGAAGACGAGAAACAAACTGAAATAAATACGTTTTTTCATTTCTTTTCCTCCATATGTCCAAATAATATAACACGATCTTCCGTATCCGGATACTTACATGTACTTAAAGCAATAAGCTTACCATCAGGATGACTTGGTTTCATATAGATCTTAGCTTTAGAAGCAATATAATTCTCTAATGAAGAAACATTCGTTGTTGTAGGTGAGAAGATCGCCATGTTAGTGGCAGAATCTTCTAATAACGCATAGAACTGAATCTTGTATTTCTTATTAGACTTTGTAATAATTGTGCCCTGACGGTGCTTCATGAAGTAATCTTTTTTCAGGTAGGAATCTAATGCACCAAACATGGCCCCTTCCTCCATATGATGCCCATACACTAAGGAATAGCGATCAGTGAAGTTCGGGTTATTACGATAATCTAAGAAAATACTCCCTGATAATGAATATTCTCCATAAGGGTCCATATTCAGATATTCTGAGTTATCTTTCCCTTGCATAATCGGATAATCAATCTTTGTATCCTTAACAGAAAGCCAGGCAACACAGTCTTTCGACAGTTTCCCCAGTTTATTGCTGTCATCATCCCAGTCAGGACGGAATGCTAAAAGAGAACGATCATTCGCATGATAATACACATGAATGGTATCTATTAAAGCATACGTACAAATCAGAAAACAGATCACACAAATAATAATAACAACTTTATCAAAGATCTTTTCTACACGTTTACAGCCATTATATAACTTGATATCCATTAGAAACCACGTCTCCGAATAGTTAACAATACCGGTCCATGGACATCGCTTTTAGCGATCGCTCCATAAGTACGGCTATCATTCATATCACTACGATAATCATTAAGAATAAAGAAATGACCGCTAGGAACTGTATAAGGATATTTGATTTTAGAATCTGCTTTTGATGTCTTATAGAAGATTTCTTCCGCTGGCTGTACTCCATTAATTAACAGTTTCCCATTTCCATTAATAGAAACAACCTGTCCTTCTGTAGCAATAATTCTGCCTACCTTCTTTGATCCATCATGTTTATAAATAACAGGTGTTTCCACATCACTATGTGCTAATCTGTTAGTAATAACCAATTCTCCATCTCTAATCGCTGGATACATGTTATTCCCATACTGAATCTTAATATCCAAAACAAACGTAAATAACAGAATCACCGCTAAAATATACATTCCAATCTTAATAGCAAGATCTCTTAAAGCTTTCTTACCATTAACATTCTTTTCTTCGGTCATATCAATACTCCTATCATAAGCATTAGGAATGCCTAAAGCATTCCTAATGTATTGTACTACTGTTTAACAGCTTTACGTACTTTCAAGATTACAAATGCAGCAATTGCGACTGCACCAATAGCGAATGGAGCTACTGCAAAGATAACACCAGTAGGAACAGTACCTTTCTTTGTATTAACAATTACAGAAGTTGTATTCTGTTCAACACTATCATCCGTAATTGTAAAATTAGTAGCAGTTGGTGTTGTAGCCGGGTCACCCACTGATTTCACTGTATTACTAGTATCAGGAGCAGGATAAGATGGTGTATATCCTTTTGAATCTGTTTCAGTAAATGTATATTTAACGCCTTTTGGTAACCCTTTAAGTATAATTTGGTCTCCAGCACCTAATTGTAAACCTTCTCTAGAATGCGTTCCATATTTTGAAGTAAAAGTTGTTGTCGTTCCAGCGACTGTTATACTATACGTTGCATTTTTTCAAGATTTTCCAAACTTAATGTGAAAAGGAACTTATCATCTTTATCCATCTGGTTACCAGAGATTCTCTTTTCAAAAGTCAAATCAACAGAATTATAAGAATCAAAATAACCTAAACTTTTATTTTCTACCTCATTCTTATCGTTTACAGGGTCAGACTCATTTTCATGAAAAACCGTTCCAGCAACAGAATAAGTATATTCTCCGTTTGACTCAGAAGCATCAACATACACGTCCAAATATCTTACTGTACTTGGATCGTTGTTAAACTTTCCATCTAATTTTTGTTCTGTAATCTTATATTTATAAACACCAGCTTTATCAAATTTTTTATCAGACCAATTTACAGAAACATTAGTACTAGCATAATAATCTCGTTTTAAATCACTTAGTTTCGCCTTTAACTTCTCTGTATCACTTAGATCACTTACCTTTTTAGGGCTATCAGTTGATGAAAACGTCGCAGTTAAATCTCCTAAATCTGGTGCTGTTGCACCAGCTGGTGCACTTACTTTTTCAGTTGTATAATTAATTGTCTTATTAGGAACTGGTGCACCTTCTTCTAAACCTAAATAAACTGTAAAAACATTAGTTGTTCCTTCAGCTGCAAATGTAGGTACAGCTCCCGAGAAAATCATTGCTGCAGAAACGATTGCCGCTGCAAGCTTCGGCATGAATCTAAATCTTTTCATAAGTTTCTCCCTCCTAGATTCGTAGTCTCAATTTCTTACTTGTTAGTTGACACTGGTGTTTAATATTCATTAATTAAACACTTTATTACCCCTAAAGAACCGTGTCCCTTACATTAGGATGTTATTGTAGTTATTCATCACTCCCATCACTATTCTTTATATCTATCAGCATCACATTCTATTTGTCATTAATTTCTTTTTTCTCTTTTTGATATAAATAACAACTAATGCACCTAATGCAATAGTGATCCAGAATGGTGATCGTGTGAATGTATCAGCACTCGTTGGTACAACATTTTGAATTTCATTCTTAAATACTACAGTTGAAGTACTTGTTATATTTCCCCCCGTTGAATTCGTTTGAGTATAACTACCATCGCCATTTTTAACATAAGTTGTATAGCCATCATAGCTTGACTCTGATACTTGATATGTATATTTACCGTCTTCTTTTGAAGGTAGACCACTTATATACAGGTATTGTCCATTTTTGAGTGAAAAATTCATCAAATATGTTGTAATACCATCACTTGTTCCCGTCGGAATAAAACGACCACTATAATCTTCCGAACCATCTTCAGAAACAATTTTCATAGTAATTGGATATTTTGCTAATGATTCATTAAAGTTTGTCATTGGAAGTAATAAACTCAATTTAAATTTAAACGTATCATCTGAAAGAGGTAGCCCAGTAACTATTTTACGAATTATAAGTTTACCATCGTGAGGTATATCTGAATTATCAATCACAGTTCTTTGTATATATTTCAAGTTATCATCATCTTTAACGGTGACATCTTCAATGTTAGGATTAACTTCATATCCATCAGGAGCTTTAGTTTCCACAATGTGATACTTATGCCCAATTTGTAATGAGAGCTTACCAGTTCTTGCAATACCATCCTGACCAGTCACAATAGTAATTGTTTTATCTTTTAGAGAATCATCAACACCTTCTGTTACATCAGTGATCGTGAACTCAGCACCTTGGAGCAAATGATTATTAGAATCTTTTTTTACTATTTCTAATCCTGCGCCTTTATCTCTTATCTTTGTGTTTCTAATAACAACTTTTGACGTTCCATCGCTAGAAGTTACTTTATCTCCCACATCGATTATCTTTTGATCATCATTAGGTCCTACTTCAAATTTATAAAACTTATCTATATTTTCTGTTTCAATAGAATAACCATTTGGAGCCGAAATTTCTTTTACAGCATAACTACCTTCAGTTAATCCTGTAGTCTTATCCATTGAGAATATACCACCGTACCCTAATTCACTTGTTGTAAATGTAGTTTTTTGTTCATCTTCAGAAAAATTACCATCATTATTTTTATCTTCATAAAGACCGAATTTAGCACCAATAACAGGATTTCCAAATTGGTCTTCTTTCTTTACTCTTACTCCCGCTCTTACATCAGGATGAATGCCCTCTATTGATAATAAGTTTTGCACATTTTCTGTATTGCTCGAAGATGGAGAATAAATATATAATTTAACTTTATCATGATCAGGTATATTATCATAATTGTACGTTTTTAAATCCCAAGTATATTTTAGTTTTGTTCTATTTCCTCCTGAGTCAATAGAATAAAACTTGAATATTTTATTAGTATGATCAAATTCGATTGTCTGTGTTTCATTTGTATAATCTTTATTCGCAATTAAATCATACTGATCAGTATATAACCAAATCAAATCCTGAGCTTCAGTTTGGTTTAGCTGTCCTTTAGATATGAAGTCATCAGACCAATATATTAATGCAATTAATGCTCTATTCATTGTTGGACTTGCGCCACCAATTGTTTCACACCCACTATTTGAACTAATATAGTCTCCAATATAATTAGAATGTCCATTTTCATCCGAGTTCGTTTTTTTATTTATATTATCATCTAATTTAACTTTATCATAATAGCCGTCTGGATAATGCTTCTTTATATTTAAGCAGTATCCATGAAATGCATGAGCAGGATCATGAATTTCCCAAATATTATTACCATAAAGACTACCATTAGCTTCATATTGAGGATCAGATCCAGCCACATTTACTCTCTTATAGGTACCTGCCATTGTACTTCCATCAAAAGAACTATCTAGTTCATCACTCGTATATATGTTTGAAGTTGAAGTGTATTTCCAATACCCAGAAACACCTAATTTTAAATAAGTTTTAGAATCAGCATGATGCCAATTTGATCCAAAAGTAATTTCTTCTAGATTATTACAACCTGTAAACGGATAAAAGGAAGATGGTAGACCAGGCGTAGAAGCATATTCAGTTGAAACTGCTCCATTAAAACTAGATAAATTGATCTCTTTTAAGCCACTACAATTAGCAAACATAGAATACATATCCGTAAGTGATGATACATCAAAGCCGGACAAATCTAATTTTGTTATTCCGCTACCATAAAACATATAAGACATATTTGTGACTTTACTAGTTGTAAAATACGATTTATCTCCGTTATTAAATTTAATGTAACTTGTTTTACCATCATTTGTAAGACTAGTACATCCGCTAAAGAAAGACACCATATTAGTTACATTTGAAGTATTTAAACCACTTAAATCAACTTTATTTAATGAAGTACAGCCATAAAAGAACGACATTAAAGAAGTATCAGCAGTAGCAATACTTTTAGAAGATGAACCAATAACGTGTTGTTAACAATTTAGTGACTTGGTATGATTTTTAGTTGATAGCGCACAATTTAATATCTCTCTACGAGTCATAAATTCCATTAACTTTATTTTTACAGATCAAATATACTATTGCTAAACTTAAATATACTTTCTTTACTGAGTTGGCGAATGTAGAAATATTGCTGATGCTGTCTCAGCATCCCTAAAAGCTTTGTAACTTTCTCGCTGATATTGAGTTTTCTGAAATTATATTGGATCATAAATAACGAGTTATATCTATTTATATACTTTGTAGATATATTTCTATAATAGATGATTTCTGATTCAATAAATGAATGAAGTCCATTTACAGTATTCAAATGATCAGTTTTTGTATACTCATCGAGTTTTAGATGCTTTACGCCGCAATTTCGTTTTTTCAGACTCCAGTCATAAATATTGATACCATCTATAAAGCAGTAGCTTTCTTTATCAATATGCTGACAAAATTCATAGCCATTCACGTCAGTAGGTCGACCGGTATTATAGGTGTGAATAAATGTATTTCCGCCTCGGGAAACTACGGTCATAATACATACTAGAATATCAGTTATGCCTGGTTTCGGTGCTATTGATCCATGTTTTCGAGGATCAACGCCTTCCAGCTTGGTCCCTTTATGACTCGCCAGGATGTACTTCTCATCTATTTCAGCTACATCACCTACAGAATCATTAGCTAGGATCATTTCAATGAAATGAAGTAGCTTATGACGCATTCTAAATACAGTTACATAATGCACACCGATTTTGAATGCAGTTTCGCGTAAAGCTAAACCGTTGAGTGTATCTTTAAGAACAATTTTCCACTTTGAAAGGCTCTGATGTGAATAGAAAGTTAATTGACCGGTATCCGCTACAAAGCGTTTATTACAGCTTTTACATCTATACATTTGCTTGCCACTTTTTGTGTGTCCTGCTTTGATCATTTTAGGATGTTTTTCAGGACATTTTGGGCAATGCTCTATGATAGGTGTAGACGCAGTTTCATTAGCTTCAATATACTCCTCAACCATATCAAGAATCTGTTCAATTTGAAATTGATCTAGTTTAATATTAGATAAGTTAGCAGCAATGTTTTGAATTTCCATATTAATACCTCCAGGTACTATATATTTTAGCAAATATACATATATCCTGATGTTCAATACATCGCTTGAAAGGGATAAATACGGAGCTTATATGTGAAAGTCACTTATTTGTTAACAACACGACCAATAAAATTAATTTCCTCTAGATTTTTTGCATTTGGTGAATTACTTACTGCAAATAAACTTGATTTTACTTTTACATTATTATATTCTGTACCTTTTATTGTGACCGTTGGATAAATAGAAATAGATTTTACAGTCCCTATAAATTTCGTTAAAGTTACTGTTTGTCCTGACGGCGTATAATTGAAATTGTTTATCCATGAATCAGTTTTACCTGTTGTATCTTTAGTTTTAGTATATTTCACATTGATTGTATAATCATTACCATCGTATGTGATCGTAACATCTGCTCCAGCACTTACATCTGATTTTGTATTAGGATCAGCAGAAATAGTCCATTTATTATCTGCTTTACTTGCAGTAATATAACTTTTAGTTGAAGTTACATTTGTGATTTTGGATTCATCAATAGTTGTACCATCGGTAAGTAATTGAGCTAATAGCTTAGAAGCTAAGACACTTGAATCACCATAAAGATAGTAGATCTTGCTATTATCATAGTTAAAATCAATGACATAAGTTGAGAAGCTTTTTGTTTCTCCTGTGATGGTATCTTTTACCTGATCAAGCTTTAATGTTTCAGCTTTTTTATCATCTACAATATGGTAGACATCAGTACTTAACATCTTCACATAATCATTTGTGAACGTTACTTTTACTTTACCTTTGGAAGTATCTGGTTCAATTTCTTCACCATCTTTGTTCTTCATAGTAATATCAAAAGAATACTGCTTGATTGTGCTCTTATTATCATCTTGTTTTTCACTAATTAATTTCTTTTCCTGTGATGTTAAAGTCACTTTTTTGACTTCCATTGTTGTTCCCTCTGGGAACACATTAGCATCTGCAGACACCTTGACTTTCACACCATCAATTGTTTTCTCTGCATCAAATGCTGGAGAAGATGTTATTAGCTGATCAGCCGTATCCTTTTTGGTAAGTTCATCTGCTGTATCCTGCGCTGTTAACTGCTCTGCTGTATCTTGATGAGTTGTTTCTTGTGTAGCAGAAGATGTCATTGAATCTTCTGCACTTGCTACTGTTGGAAAGACAACAGAGACAACCATCATTAAAGAAATGATGAATGTTAGCAAAGCTGTATATCTATATTTCTTCATTGCCTGACACCTCCCGCTATGCAATAAATCATATATATTATTCCTATTTATTGAGGATACCCGTTTCCTCAAGTAACGCTAGATTATCATGGGTTGGTCACAAAGATGTCACATATCCCGTATATTAATATGTTTTATTATGTGACAATTTATTTTATTTCATTACAAATTTACATGTTTTCATGCAATATATTTTAATTTATATCACTTTTGAAATAAATAGTAATGATTATCACTAACTTTCAAGGATATCTTAGACCTCTTTCAATAGAAATTCAAGAAAATCAAACTATTCTAAAAATATATATTTGAAGTCATTTTCAAAATAATAAAAAAGAGATGTTATTGTGGTCTAACATCTCTGATTCCTGCGCCTTCCGGCATTTCTTCAGTTGTATAATTAGAGAAACAAGAATATTCTCTTTCGAACACTAATTTAATATCGGCAGTAGCCCCGTTACGGTGCTTCGCCACAATAATTTCCGTGATCCCATTCACTTCCTGCTCTTTTTCTTTATTCTGATAATCTTCTCGATGTAAGAAGGCAACGATATCGGCATCCTGTTCAATAGCCCCGGATTCACGTAAATCTGATAACATTGGTTTACCTTTACGCTGTTCAACTGCTCGGGAGAGCTGTGATAAGGCAATAACCGGACATTCTAATTCACGGGCCATAGCTTTTAGCTGACGAGAAATATCAGAGACTTCCTGCTGACGGGATTCTCTGGAATTGGTTGGTCCCTGGATTAACTGTAAGTAGTCAATGATGACCATCTTTAAGCCTTTTTCCTGATTAAGGCGACGGCATTTCGCAGCGATTTCCCCAATTTTGATCCCGGCGGTATCATCGATATAAAGGTTACACTGACCGACACGTTCAGCAGCAGCGTAGTACTTGCTGGCATTCTCTTTTAAGATAGAACCATTCTTTAGGGAATCGTTATTCACTCTCCCTGCGCAGCAAATCAAACGGTTAACTAACTGCGTTGCTGGCATTTCTAGTGAGAAAATAGCAACCGCCTCTTCACTGTTATGAGAAGAGTTAAAACCGATATTTAAGGCAAATGCGGTTTTCCCAACGGATGGACGGGCGGCTATAATGACCAAATCACCAGGCTGAAAACCAGAGGTTAACTTATCGAGTTCTCTAAAGCCGGTTTTGACCCCTGAGACAACTCCGCCTGATTGCTGGAGTTTGTATAAACGCTGGGTCACTTCATCAATGACATCATGAATATCTTTAAACTCCCCGGCATTACGATCGCGCGTAACATCTAAGAAGTCTTTTTCCACGCCGTTGATATAATCATTCATATCCCCGACATCTCCGTCATAAGCAGAAGAAATAATATCCGTGCATTCTTTGATCAGTCTTCTCAGCAATGAACGGTTATTAAGGATATTCAAATAATACTGGGTATGAGCTGTGGTTGGTACGGATTCTGATAACTGTAAGAGGTATTCAACACCGCCTACTTTATCAAGAACGCCTTTATCCATTAAATAGGATGTCACGGTTGTGACATCCACGGGTGCACCACCATCATGAAGGTATTTCATTCCTTCATAAATGAGTTTATGGTGATCATAATAGAAATCTTCTGGAGTCGCTAAGTTGATGACTTCATCACAGGCTCCTTTATCAATGAGCATCGCCCCTAATAAGGCGCGTTCTGCTTCTAAGTCATGCGGTAATTCTCTTGCACTTTCCATAGATCATCCTACTTTTCTGATAAATGTACGTTAATTGTTCCAATAACACCTTTGAATAATTCAATCTTTAATTTCGTTGTCCCTAAGTTACCAATTGGATAAGCATTAATGAACTTTCTCTTATCCACTTTGATATCATACTGTTCTCTTAAAGCTTTGACGATCTGTTTAGTAGAGATATGTTCAAAAGTACGACCTTCTTTACCAGTAGCTACTTTAAATTCAACAGTAATGTCTTCTAAACGTTTTGCTAAAGCTTCGGCTTCTTCTTTCTTTAATGCTTCCTGAGCCGCTTCTTCAGCTTTTTCTGCAGCTAAGTTTTTACGTTCATGCTGCGTCGCCATAACTGCTAATTTGTTTTTAATAAGGTAGTTCTGGCCATAGCCATCAGCGACTTTAACGATATCGCCTTTCTTCCCTACTTTTCTGACATCTTCTAATAAAATAACTTGCATAATTATTCTCCTCTCTCATCTAAATACTGATTAATTGCATTTTCTAACTGCTGTGTTGCCTGATCAACACTCACATCTTCTAACTGGCAGGCAGCCATCGTGAAATGACCTCCGCCGCCCATTAATTCCATAATCATCTGGACATTGATATCACGCGATGAACGAGCGGAAATCGCCACTTTGTTCTTGGCAACACGGCCAACTGTGAACGCCGCCTTGACATTTGAGACATTTAATAAGCGGTTGCTGGCTTTCGCTAACGTTACCTGAGCATGTTCTTCATTGTCATTACTGTGGGCAATGAGAATATCATTTTTAAACTGATAAGCACTTTCCGTAATCTTAATAATTTCAACGGTCTTCGCAAAGGAATCCTCTAAGAATTCATAAGCGCGAATGACATCGGCAGACATTTCTTTTAAGCGGGCAGCCGACTGGAAAGTACGGACGCCAACACGCTGTCTGAACTGATTAGTATCGACTAAAATACCTGAGTACATAATCGTCGCATCAAAATCATTGAAATGAATATCGTTGGTTTCATAAGAACATAATTCAATGATCAACTCAACAGTTGAGGAAGCACTTGGTTCCAGATATGTAAGAATTGGTGAATCAATGAATTCTTCACCACGTCGATGGTGATCAATAACCACTTTATTTTTCACTTTCTCTAACATGACATTAGAGATCGATAATGATGGTTTATGATGATCTACTAAGATTAATAAAGAATCTTTATCAATGTATTCTAACACTTCGGAATAGCTGACTAATAAGCCTTTATAACGTTCATCTTTTTTAACGAGTTCAGCGACCCCTGCCGTTTTATCTTCTAGTGATTCGGGATCATAGATAATATTGACTTTCTTATCATAAGCCTGCACAATACGGGCCATTCCAATAGAAGCCCCAAAGGAATCTAAGTCTGAGAACTTATGACCCATAACATAAACATTAGAAGAACGACGGATAATGCCGGCTAACGTCTGAGCGATAACACGAGCACGTACTTTAGAGGATTTCTCCATTGTATCGCTGCGGCCGCCAAAGAAACGAACACGATCTTTACCAGATTTAATAGCGACCTGATCGCCGCCTCGGGAATAAGTTAAACGTAAAGCCTGCGAAGCGAGCTGATCTAATTCACCTAAAACTCTCGTTCCTCTCCCAATCCCAATGGATAAGGTAATAACTTCATCTAATTCCAGACAGGCCTTCTTGAAGGTATCTAAGATATCAAACTTGTTTTCAACGAGTTTCTTATAAATACGTTCATTAAAGAATAACATATAAGAGCCAGTTTTATAACGACGGATGATCATCCCATTATTATAAGCCCAGTCGACAATAACCTGTCGACAGATTCCCTGGATCTGCGCCGCTTTTGGTTCATCGACATTCTGCAGGGTTTCTTCATAGTTATCGATCGTTAAATAGCCTAAACACATCTGCTGATCCGTATAGTCCTGCTCTAAGCCGACATACTGAGTGACATCTTTTAAATAGATGAGATGAGAACCTGCCGCATTATAGGCTTCAAACTTCTTGCCTTTGACATCGATTAAACGGATATCTTCATCTTCGAATAGGCCCGCTAAAGTTGGCTGCCATTCTAAGAGCTTTACCCCAACGATATTGATATTCATGGCTAATAACAGGTCTGAGACCCAGGTGATATTACGGTTATCATCATACATGATTAAACCGACCCCGCCAAAGATCAATGCATTAGAAGCATCAGAGCTTAAAGCTTCACTGACACTTAAGGCATTGCGATCTAAAACATAACCGGTATACATCATACAGCCAAAGACAATAATATTTTTGACCATAATATAGAGTACTAAAATAAAGAGTGGTTTACTTGGAAGAACCACATAGATCCCACATAACAATACAATTTCGACAATAAGACAGACGGTAAAGAGGTTTCTTAACTGACTGATTTTCTTTGTCACAGGTCTCATCCCCCTTTCGTGATATTATTATATAATCTTTGTCTTGCTCCTGTAAACACATCAAATGCGCCAATCAATGCATAAAGCTGTGCTACCATTGGAATAAAGAATAAAATAAATAATAAGGCTGGCATCTTAGGATGATTATAACATAACATCATGAATGCTAAAAAGGACATGCCCTGCACGGCAAAGAGCAGAAATGAACCATAATATAAATAATTGGCAACCTGATTCTTTAACTGATATTTTTGTAAATAGAACATACTGATGCCAAAGACAATCGCCGCCATAATGGCAAAAGGTTTCCCCATATTGAAGGTCGCAATATGGAAGTTTGCAGGAAATGGCACTTTCAGTCTTAACATCACAATTTGGGTAATCCCTAACATGACATAACATTCCATTACGGACAATAACAGAATCATCATCGGAATCAGATTAAGGAACTGTGATAAACTGATCGTCTTTTTCATTTGTGGCATATAATTGATAATTGAATTGTAAGCCGACGTCATATCTCTGGTCATATTAATATCGACAATCTTTGCTAAGATAGTCACTTCTAATAAATTGACGACAAAGGAAATGATCAGACCACCCAGTAACATCGTCGCTTTACTCGCTTGGCGATGTAAACATTCTCCAACAAAGGTGCCAAAAGCCGCTGCATAGCAGGCAATAATCAGAAATGTTGGTAAGCCGGTGAATAAGACAATGATAATACTGGCAAAAGCCACTAGTAAATTATCTTTCAAAGAATAGGTATAGCCATACCAGGCAAAAGGAATGACCATAAAATAACCAATCAGGGTATCAAAGGTCCCTGCGGTATAAGAGTTAAGCAATGAAATGACGCCTACTAAGGCCGCAATCATTGCCCCATAAACTAATTTTCTTGTTTTCATTTTTTTCACATCCTGGCGTTATTCTACCATATATAGCTTTTATTTCCTATACTAGCTTCTTTCACATTTTCTTCCATTTTCCCCTGAAGATCTTCCCATATGTCTTTGTTAGGATATAGGTGTACTCAGAGATGAGTACTTCTTCATAAATTTCCCTTCATAATTAAAAATCCCAATTGGAGAACCGGACGTCCCATCCGGTTCTCTTTTCATTTATTCACTCACACAATCTTCTGTTTTTCTTTGAACAATCAGCCATAACTGTTTGTTAGGATATACGTGTACTTAGAAGTAAGTACTTCTTCATAAATTTCCCTTCATAATTAAAAATCCCAAATAGAGAGCCGGACGTCCCATCCGGTTCTCTTTTCACGTTTCCTTTCACATATTCTTCCATCACTTCTTGAATAATCAGCCATATCTTCTTGGTATGATATACGTGTACTCAGAGATGAGTATTCTTCATAAATTTCCCTTCATAAAAATCCCAATTGTGAGAACCGGACGTCCCATCCGGTTCTCTTTTTGCCTTCAAACCAAAAAAGCGATGAATCTCACCGCTTTTACGCATAAGCTTTTTGACGCAGGGGCACAAGACTGAGTAATACACCAACAATAATCAAAATACTTCCAGTTATAAAAGATAAAGTACAGGCTTCATGTAATAAGAGAATACCTAATACAGAGGATGTTAAGGTTTGAATCGGATAGAAGCTGGCACAAATATGGGCGGGAATCACACCAAGGGAACGATTCCAGAGGAAGTTCGCTAAAGCTGTACAAATCAAACCAATATATAAAACAGATAAGATAACCGAACCATCCACCTGAACCACTGGATGGGTGAGGGCAATCTCTCCGATGGCGACAGGGAAGTTAAAAATACATGCCATCCCCATAGCAAACTTCGTAATCGTGATAGAAGAATACTTTGCTCCGATCTTACGGGTATTTACACTGGTCAGTGACCATAATAAGACGGATATAAAGGATAAGACCATTCCCGCAATGGCTACTTTAGACCCTACACCAATAATGACAAAGACACCGGCGACTGATAATAGTAAACCAAAGATGGCCCCCGGCGTCATCCGCTCTTTAAGAAATAAGGCTGCCATAACAGAAATCATAATCGGATTAGTAGAGTTAATAAGTGAGGCCATGGATGAACCAGCAATCTTTGTTCCTAGTAACTGGGCATCAACACTGATAAAATAGCCAACAATACCAATCAGTAAAAAGTATGGAACATCAGCTTTATCAATCTTTTCTCTTTTCCCTAACGAGAATAGAGAAAGGACAATAAAACCAATGAAATACCGTAAAAAAGCAACGGTAAAGGTCGGCAGTTTGCCTAATACAAAACTTGATACGACATAAAGTGTTCCCCAAATCACAAAAGTAGAGATAAGCAACACATAAGATGTAATCTTTGACATATTTTCCCCCTTAAACCATCCCTATTATAGTCCTCTTCACATAAAATAAAAACCCCGGATTAACCGAGGTTTGCATGTGATTATTCAACTACGTATGGTAATAAAGCCATCTGTCTAGCACGTTTGATAGCTCTTGCTAACTGTCTCTGGTATTTAGCTGAAGTACCAGTTACACGTCTAGGGATGATTTTACCGTTTGCAGAGATGAATCTCTTTAATAATTCAACATCTTTATAGTCAATATATTCGATATGGTTTTTAGTGAAGTAACATACTTTTCTTCTGCCCATTCTCTGTTTTCTGTAAGCCATTTTTCTTCCTCCTCTAGAATTGAATATCGTCATCCATGATATCGTAGCTGTTCACCGCTTCATCGAAGTCTTTATCAACATCTACTGTTTTCATATCATAGAAGTCATTATTTTGGTTTGGGTTCTGTGGTTTTGTATTCTGGTTGAAGTTATTTGTATTAGCCGCATTGTTATAGCTATTGCTCTGCTGAGAATAATTGTTATTCTGCGATTGATAACTGTTAGCCTGCTGGTTATTACCATAACTATTGCCATTGTAGAAGTTATCATTTGAGACACGACTTTGAGCATTTGCCTGATATCTTTCACGTGCAGCTCTTGTTTCTAAGAACTGTACGCTGTCTGCCTGTACTTCTACGACGTAGACACGCTGTCCCTGCTTATTGTCATAAGAACGAGAACGCAGTCTTCCATCAACTCCAACAAGTGATCCTTTGCCACAATACTGAGCAACGTTTTCTGCTTGTTTATTCCAAACCACAACTGGAATAAAGTCAGCCTGCTGTCCGTCACCAGACTTGAAATTTCTATCAAGTGCTAAAGTAAAGTGACATACAGAATTACCACCGCTTGTCCGGTTTAATTCAGGATCTCTTGTCATACGTCCAACGATCACAACACGGTTCATCATTGGCGATCACCTCTTAGTCGCGACGTAATGTTAAATGACGTAATACGTTTGCGTTGATACGTGATAAACGTTCAAATTCAGCGATGTTAGCTGGAGTAGTATGAGTATCAATTACTACATAGAAACCTTTAGTGTAGTCTTTGATTTCATAAGCTAATTCACGTAAGCCCATTTCTTCGCTGACGTTATCAACAACACCTTCACCATTTGTTAAGATACCCTTGAAGTTTTCTACAAGAGAAGCTCTAGCTTCATCTTCAAGATCAGGTTTGAAGATCATCATAATTTCATACTTGTTCATTTGTTTTTACCTCCTTTGGTCTATACGGTCTGCTTAAAGCAGACAGGCAGTAAATTTTCTTTACATGCTCGTCCATTATAACGTTAACAAATCCCTTTTGCAATGATTATTTCATTATTTTTCAGTATAAAAAAAGATACTCTCTTAACGCTATTCATGACTTCGATACTTGTGATCGGTATTCAGGCTAGCTATTGTTTGCCCTTTTGTTTTGACTTTAACTTGCTCGAGGTTCCATTCCCGGCGACTTTATGTCCGTTTCTTTCACCCAATCAAAACTCAACCACGTGCTCGGATTTTAAGATTCCAATCCATTACCAGACTCATAATCTGATTCAACTTCATGTTCACTTCGCACTACTTCTGGCTTTTCCGTATCTTCAACCTCTTTATGGATCTCTGATCACTTTGTTATGCCATGCTCATGAATATATGTTATTTGAGTATCCTTTGATCGAAGGATCTTTTCTCCTTCTTTCTAATTACAATATAGTCTCTTTTGTGATCGCTTTCAAGTATTTTTTATTGATTTCATCAAGTATATTTGAATACAAGGATGCATAAAAACAATAACTCAAATTTTTAGTATACTTGATAACTATCCTACTTATTCTCTTCTAATACAGTTAACTTTCTAATATCGCCAATTTACTGTTTTGATTATTTAATGCTTCTATCTTCTTTTGAAGATCAACAATAAGCATATGCTGATCCATATTTTCCTTTTTGACTCTAGCTAATTCCGCCAATAATCTCTCCTCAGCAGTTGAAGATCCATTTTCTTTTTTCTTTTGTGGTCCTTTTTTACCATTAGGAATCATCTTCCCCGTTTCCGGATCAATCTTACCAATCAAATTTCGTTTAGAACGTGCCTGTTCCTTTTCTGAATCCCAGTAACTCTTTGATTCATAAACATAGATAATACCAATAGTCTTAGTCGTTCTTTTAATAATTGCCATTATTGCACCTTCCTATTTTTCATGCCACAAGAGCATAATCAATTACGCTAACTTCCAACCCTTTTCGCCGATTGTTTTCGCCGTTTTTCAGGTCTTTCCGCCGATCCTTTTCGCCGATTTCCATATCTTTCCGCCGATCAATTACGCCAATCAATCGCGACAATGAAAATATTATGTAGTAATGTTATAGGCTGCTAACAGCAATGAAATAAATAATAGTATATGTGGGAAAGTTGATCACTCAGATAGGATATGATTAATTTGCTGAATGATCGAGAATAGGACGCTTTTGGTGGCGTTCAAGGCAAACTAAAAGATACTCTCTTAACGCTATTCATGACTTCGATACTTGTGATCGGTATTCAGGCTAGCTATTGTTTGCCTTTTTGTTTTGACTTTAACTTGCTCGAGGTTCCATTCCCGGCGACTTTATGTCCGTTTCTTTCACCCAATCAAAACTCAACCACGTGCTCGGATTTTAAGATTCCAATCCATTACCAGACTCATAATCTGATTCAACTTCATGTTCACTTCGCACTACTTCTGGCTTTTCCGTATCTTCAACCTCTTTATGGATCTCTGATCACTTTGTTATGCCATGCTCATGAATATATGTTATTTGAGTATCCCTTGATCGAAGGATCTTTTCTCCTTCTTTCTAATTACAATATAGTCTCTTTTGTGATCGCTTTCAAGTATTTTTTGTTGATTTCATCAAGTATATTTGAATACAAGGATGCATAAAAACATAGTCACTTAAAAAGTGACTATGAGACAAATCCATCAGTGTCATCACGATCTTTAAGGACGACTTCGTTATAATCATTAATATCAAATCCCATGTCGTGAAGCTCATCCAGATGACTTTTTAATTCACCAAGCAGGTGTTCGTCATCTGGTAAGGGAATAGAACCACCGCTTTTTAATAAGTTCATCATATCTTCATCAGGGATATGACCATTGCTTTTAAAGTGTCTAGATGTGTTGAAACATTCCATAATGATTGGGACAAACATTTCCAGCATATCATCATCAATAATGTAATCATCATAGTAAGTTAAAAGATCCTGGAAAGGCACTTCAAAGCTGACGGCTTTGAATAATTCATGGACATCATGAATAGGCTGAGTCAGATCGTCCATACTATTGATGATTAAAAAGAATAATAAATGAAGATAGGCTTGATTACTGTAAGGAAAGCCATAATAGAGATAATCATCTAATTCTTCTTTGGAAGGTAAGGAGATGATATTTTGCTGGTGTAACTTAACGACATCATCATAAACATTTTCTCTTGTCACAAAATCAGAAAGAAAATCTTTCTTCTCTTCATCATAAGTCATAGCCGGATCAGGTAACTGATGATAAAGATCAAGAACTTCCTGAGCCGTTGCTTTAGGGAACTTATACTGATAAAGCAGCTGTACATAATTCAGGTTAATAACACCATAGACAATATCACAGTACGAGATAATCGCATTTAAGTAAGAAAGCTTTGGTCGTAAAGCCTGATAATCTTTATTTTTAAAGATCTTTTTGACCATCTTAGTTGCTTCTTTACTGATCACAAAGGTCTCTGAGTCTGCAATAAAGAAGAAACCTTTCGTTTCTAAGCGATCAAGCATTAAAAGATCAATCAAATTGAGTAAATGTCCGGTGACATCATCATGTACAATATCATCTAAAAGCTCATAAGCGCGATCATTGATTGTGATTAATCCTTTCGTAAGGGTTTCTTCATTCATGAACTGCTTCATGAAAAGATCGACGACTTCGGCTTTCTTATACTTTGTCTTAATCGGTTTACCAAGCTGACGAGAAAGCGCAATTAACTCTGTTTTGTTATAAGAGCGATAAAAATATTCGGTAGAATCGATGATTTCATAATCTCCCATCTCGATGAAAGCTTTGAGTCTTTCTTCAATATCAAATTTCTGATCCATAAAAAATCCTCCTTTCCGCATTATAAGTCTTCCTTAGTGGTAACTTTAATATTATCATAGTCTCCTTCGACAACGTATACATCATGATGTAATAGCTCAACGACACTCGCATCATCAGTTACCTGCTGATGTGTACGAATGGCTTCATCATAAGCTTGATAAATAAGTGATGTTCTAAAAGACTGTGGCGTTTGCGCCTGATAGAGTTCTTCTCTTTTGAGCGTTTCGATCACTTTCCCATCAATCACTCTTTTAATAGTATCTTTACATTTGACCATTGGTAAGCAGGCATCATGAGTTTCCAGACACACTAAGATGCGATCAATAAGATCTTTCTTTAAATATGGTCTGGCCCCATCATGAATGAGAACATAATCTTCTGTTACTTTCTTTAAGCCTTCAAAAACAGAATCCTGGCGTTCTTTTCCCCCTTGGGTAAAGGTAATACGCGGATCTTGGATTAATGAGGCAAAGTCATCTCTTTCTTCATCTTTACAGACAACAACCACCTGCTTACAGCGTTCATCATTTAAAAAGACAGACATGGTCATTTCATAGATTGTTTTATGATCTATTTTATAAAACATTTTATTATATTGTAATCCTGTCCGGCTGCCTCGACCGGCACATAATACAATGGCACTATAATGATTCATTTCTTTCACCATCCTATTCTTATTGTAACGGTTCTTAACCTATTACGCAATTTCATTAGTGAACATGAAAAAAGAACCTGATCGAACAGGCTCTTATTTCTTATAGTAGGCAACTGCCTGATAAGGTTTTAAAGTATGAGGTGTTACATCTTCATCATTAGTAATGAGTAAATCACCTTCAGGTGTTAAATCATAAGTGACTTCATGATCACTCCAGTTTGCTAAAACAGTAATCTTTTCATCATTGTAACTGCGGGTATAGGCAAATAAATCATGGGCGTCTTCATATAAGAGATCCATTTCTCCATAAACAATAATGTCATGGGCATGACGTAAAGCAATTAACTGTTTATAGAAATTATAAATACTATTAGGATCATTGACCTGGGCAGCCGCATTAATAGTTTTATAGTTTGGATTGACATTGATCCAAGGTGTGCCAGTGGTAAAGCCGGCATTTTGTGAATCATCCCACTGCATCGGTGTACGGGCATTGTCACGGCCTTTAGAAGAAATATTTTCCAGCATCTCCTGATCACTATAAATATGACGATCCGTTACTAAGTCTTTATAAGCATTGATTTCTTCAATATCCCGACATTCCTCTAATGAAGTAAAGTGATAATTGGTCATACCCAATTCTTCACCCTGATAAACATAAGGAGTGCCTCTCATGAGATGCAATGTTAAAGCTAAACATTTCGCGCTCATTTCGCGATACTCACCATCATCACCAAAACGAGATACCGCTCTAGGCTGATCATGGTTATCTAAATATATAGAGTTCCAGCCGCCATTTTCACAGCCTTTAACCCATTTCATAATAGCTTTCTTAAGCTCTACTAAGTCTGTTCTCTTCTGCGACCATTTACCATAGTCACCGCCATCTAAAGAGACATGATCAAAAGTAAAGACCATTTCTAATTCATGACGATCTTCCTGAACGTATTTCAAAGCTCGTTCAACGCTTAAACCAGGGGTTTCCCCGACAGTGAATAAATCATATTTCGATAAGACTTCACGATTCATTTCCTGCAAGAATTCATGAATACGTGGCCCATCGACAGTATAAGGGGTGGGATCACCATAAATAGCCCCTTCAGGAACAGGTGCATCAGGATATCTCTGATCTTTAGAGATCATCGAAATAACATCCATTCTAAAGCCATCGATACCTTTATCACACCAGTAGCGCATCATCTTATACAAATCGTCTCGGACAGCTTTATTTTCCCAGTTCAAATCTGGCTGTTTAATGGCAAAGTTATGTAAGTAGTACTGATTTAAGTTTTCATCATACTGCCAGGCACTGCCGCCAAAGACAGAACCCCAGTTATTTGGCTGATCACGCCAGATATAATAATCATGATAAGGATTATCTTTTGATTTACGGGAATCAATAAACCACTGATGTTCATCACTGGTATGATTAGCCACTAAGTCCATGACGATTTTCAAGTGATGTTCATGGGCCTTTTGTAATAACTCATCAAAATCTTTCATTGTCCCAAAGTCGGACATAATGGCATAGTAATCACTGATATCATATCCGTTATCTTCATTCGGTGAGGCATAAACAGGAGATAACCAAATGACATCAACGCCTAAATTTTCTAAGTAATCTAAACGTGAGATAATCCCCTGCAGATCACCAATACCATCGCCATTGCTATCATTGAATGATCGTGGATAAATCTGATAAACAACGGCTTCTTTCCACCAAGCTTTATTCATATAATACAAACCTCCTGCCCTTATTCTATCAAATATAAATCAAAAGATCTTTAAACCTAAGAATCTTGAAAAATTTCTTATCAAAACAACATCATCACATAATCTTACGTAAAGATACGACAGTGCATCGACATCTGCTTGATATGATATACCTGTACTTAGAAATAAGTACTTCTTCATAAATTTCCCTTCATAAAATCCCAATTAGAAAGCCGGTACGCCGGCTTTTTACGTGTATTAAGATAAATCTTCTCCATTAGATGCAATGACTTTGCGATACCAGTTAAAGGAATCTTTCTTAGATCTTGAAAAATCACCAGTGCCATCATCATGTCTGTTGACATAGATAAAACCATAACGTTTATGGAATTCACCTGTTCCACAGCTAACCACATCAATACATCCCCAAGTTGTATAACCAATCAGGGGAACACCTTCATCAATGGCTTCTCCCATCGCTTTAATATGATCTCTAAAGTAATCAATACGATAATCATCATGAATACGGCCATCTTCTTCGATTGAATCAGCAGCCCCTAAGCCGTTTTCTACCACCATTAATGGAACACCAGGATAACGAGAAGCTAACTTCTTTAAGGTGTATTTTAAGCCATCAGGATCAATCTGCCAGCCCCAGGCTGAAGCTTTTAAATAAGGATTCTTTAAGCCCATCGACATATTCCCGCCAATACTTTGGGCATTGGGATCAACAGATACACAGTTACTCATATAGTATGAGAAAGTATACATATCTACTTTACCTTCTTTAATAATAGCTAAATCTTCATCGGTAATATAAGATGTATCAATACCATGATTCTTTAAATAAGCTACAGCTAAAGGATTGTATTCACCTTTAACCTGAACATCACCACAGAAGTCATTGAACATTAAATCTTTTTCTTCTGTTTCTAATAAGTCTTTGGGATTGCAGGTTAATGGATACCAGGTCACATGGCAGATCATACAGCCAATCATAAAATCAGGGTTGATTTTATGACCTTCAATAACTGCTAAAGCGCTCGCCACAAATTCATTATGTAAGCCTTCAAAACGTTTCTGAGGATCATCTTTTAACTGATTTAAAGGAATTGGTTCTTCACTTGCTAAATCTTCTGGAGCGACATAACCAATACCATTGTATTGTCCCATAGCAGTCGTTGCCCCATTGATTTCATTAAAGGTTAACCAGTATTTTACTAAGTCTTTATAACGGGTAAAAACCGTTTTCGCATAACGAACATAAAGATCAATTGTCTTTCTTGACGTAAAGCCTCCATAGTTTTTCACAATGCCCCAAGGGATTTCATAGTGACATAACGTGACTAATGGTTCAATGCCATACTTCTTACATTCTTTAAAGAGATCTTCATAAAATGCTAAACCAGCTTCATTTGGTGTTTCATCATCCCCATGAGGGAAAATACGTGACCAGTTAATAGATGTACGGAAGGTTTTAAAACCCATTTCCGCAAATAATTTAATATCTTCTTTATAGTGATGATAGAAATCAATCGCCTGATGCGAAGGATAGAAATGATCCTTCATAATATGACTGCAGAACATTCTTGGCGTCTCATAATTCCCGCCTAATAATAAATCCGCTTCAGAAAGGCCTTTGCCATCCTCATTATATGCCCCTTCACACTGATTGGCAGCGACTGCACCGCCCCATAAAAAATCTTTTGGAAAACTCATTTTTATACCTCCTGTATAAAGGTATTATAAGAATTCCCATGCATTGCAAAGGGATATTTTCTTAATGAGAAAGATTTTCAGGATTTGCATTCTTTTCATACATTACAAAAGACCGATGAAATCATCTTTTTCATTAGTTATATGAATATTTGATCATAAAAAAACGAGCTTTTGCAACCATTTAGACATTTGAGGACATATGCACATAAATTCAAAAACAGAGAAGACATGCTTCTCTGCTTCTTTAGCTTTGCGTTGTAATGGTATGGACATGATAGAAAAGCAGCTTAAGGCAGTCATAAGGGTTACGAGCAACCCATACAGCAAAAGGGATATGATGCTTTTTCGCATATTGCACTTGATTATAGGTTAAATAACGAATTTGTGCATCTATCCCGCAATGATATTTCCTGACAAAGTAAAAATCACTATGTGTAGCGGGACGATCATAGGTAATGTAGTAAATAGGGATAGTTTTATTAAAATAACGGACAATCATAATTTGGATGCGACTGCTCGAAAGAATGACAGCCTGTTTTTCCATGTGCATTTGTGCGACCGTTTGTAAAACGCGATCAACTCTTTGATCTCTGATCTGTTTAAGTTCAATAAAAGCTATTTTATGATACTTCTTACAAACTTCCAGATACTGTTTTAACGTCGGTAATTTATTTCCCTGGCGATAACGAATATGTTCAATATAATGATAACTATGATCATTTAACATCCCTTTGCCATCAGTCTTTTTATTCATAGTAGGATCATGAAAGATCATAATTTGACCATCTTTGGTATCCTGTACATCGGTTTCAATCCCGGTAAAGCGTGGATTTTGCCCAGCCGCGGTAAATGAGGAAATGGTATTTTCACAATGTAAACGACTGACTAAACCGCGATGAGCGATCAGCTTTTGATGATCATTGGCATAATAGGCAAAGACAAAGAATACTGTTAGATAAAGCGTAAATAATATAAGAATCCTTCTTCTCATAGAAATCAATCCCCCTTGGCATCCTATTGTACACCAATGGATATAAAAAAACAGGTTTACGAGAAACCTGTTAATGAATATTTTGATCAAAGCGGCCATAGACGACATTACGGCGTACACTATGGGCAGCTGAACATGTTGATAACATCAGTAAGTTCGCCTTATTTTTAGTATCGACATCTTCTCTTGCTAGAGACGTTGATAAAATCTTAGCCATATACTGCTGATAGTCATTGCCTTTAGAATACATCTTAGAATCAGCCTGATAAATATTGGTACTAAAGATATCATAGATACTTAATGAACCATCAGGGAGATAGACGTAAATATAAGGGTGACTATCCATATAAGACTGCGTTGCATACTGTTTTAATCCCGCAAACATGGAACCGTTTTTCATATTATGTCCATAGAGAATCGTATTATCATCACTAAAGTCTTTCTTATTAATGGTATCCATAAAGATACAGCCAGCAAAAGAATACTGTCGATAGTAATTATGATGCAGGTATGTATCATTATTAGCCCCTTTTAAGATGGCATAATCAATAGCGGTATGCGGGATATAAATCCAGCCGATAATATCGTTGTTAATGCTTTTCAGCTTTTTGAAATCGATGGAACGCTTTAAAGCGTTAGCATCATAGCCGACTTTGCCTTTTTTCTTGACTTGTCTTTGTTTGTGGGTGATCTTGACGACTTTTTCGCGTAACTCTTTATTGTCCTTATTGACCTTATAATACTTATAATAGGTATAACCTAAGTTAAAACCGCTATATAAGAAGACACATAAAGCGACGATAAAGATAATCCGCGCAATCCACTTTTTAGCCATTAGACATTAAACTTGAAGAACATGACGTCACCGTCTACGCCCTTATAAGTTTTTCCTTCCTGACGAATCTTGCCAGCTTCTTTTAAAGCTGTTTCACTGCCATACTTCATCAGATCATCATAGCTGTATGTTTCGGCACGGATGAAACCACGCTGGAAATCGGTATGGATAATACCAGCCATTTCTGGTGCAGTCATGCCATCAGTAAAAGTCCAGGCACGACATTCATCAGGCCCAACTGTAAAGAAGGTCTTTAAATTCAGTAAGGCATATGTTTCTTTGATCAGTTTATCAAGACCACTTTCTTTAATACCTAAGTCATCCATGAAGACTTGTTTGTCTTCATCATCAAGAGCCGCTAATTCTTCTTCAATCTGCGCACAGATTGGCACGACATCAGCGCCTTCTTTTTTCGTATATTCGACTAACTGATTATAGAATGGGTTCGTCGTTGGATCTTCAATATCTTCTTCACCCATATTCGCCACATAAATAATTGGTTTCGCGGTTAAGAAGTTATACTGACGTACCCATACCATTTCTTCTTTAGAAAAGTCTAAGCTGCGGACAGGTTTATTATCTTCTAAGACATCTTTGATGCGTTTTAATACATCTAATTCTTCCTTAGCTTCTTTATCCCCAGACTGCGCTTTCTTTTCAATCTTGCCGATACGTTTTTCAACAGTTTCTAAATCCGCAAAGATTAATTCTAAGTTAATCGTTTCGACATCACGAACGGGATCTACGCTGCCATCCACGTGGGTAATATCTTTATCTCTAAAGCAACGCACCACTTCCACAATGGCATTGGTTTCACGAATGTTGGCTAAGAACTTATTCCCTAAACCTTCACCACGAGAAGCCCCTTTGACTAATCCGGCGATATCCGTAAATTCAAATGTTGTATAAATTGTTTTCTTTGGGTTAAATAATTTTGCAAGATCATCTAAACGGTGATCAGGAACTTCCACAACGCCGACATTAGGATCAATAGTGGCGAAAGGATAGTTGGCTGCTTCGACCTGTGCATTGGTGATCGCATTAAATAAAGTAGACTTACCAACGTTTGGTAACCCTACGATTCCAGCTGTTAAAGCCATGTTTTTATCACTCCTTCATTTTCACGCTCTCATTTTAATATAGTTACCTTTAAAAAGCAATTAAACATGCTATACTTAAGACATGAAAACATTTTACTTATCAATAAATCAATATTTACAAAAACATCCTGCCTATCGGCATTTCATCGCCTTGGTGACCAAGTTCTCGGTCTACCCTTTTTATGGGCTTTACCCGGCAATTTTAGTCTATCTTTATATGACCAATAATGACCTGCTCATCGAGGTCACATTGAAACCTTTCTTTATGTTTCTCTTTGTGACCCTCTTTCGCAAAATGATCAATCGTCCAAGACCTTATGATCAGCTGCCGATCACCCCGATCGAAGAACATAAACAAGGAGAATCCTTTCCTTCCCGTCATAGCGCCAGTGCTTTTATTATTGCCTTAATGATCATAAAAGTATCACTTCCATTAGGTATCTTCGCATTATTATGCGCCATTATTGTGGCCTTATCGCGCTTACTTGGCGGTTTACATTACTTATCAGATATTGTGGCAGCCATTTTATTATCCGTATTGCTCTATTTTATCTGAAACAGTAAGCATCCTGTCCCAGCTCTTCTAGAGCCTGGGGCTTTTTAATCATGTAGACACCTCGTTTGACCTTTTCAATATAGCCTTCATCGACAAAGCTTTTAATCACTCTTTGAATTTGTCTGTAAGAACAGCCAATCATCTGGGCGACGCGGACAAAGTTATCTTCTACTCGATCATCCTCCGCCACGCTGATGAGATACGAAGCCAAGCGATTTTCCACTGGGAAATGTAAGGAGATCGCAGCATTGTTCCCGCTATAATAAGTAATCAAAGCTAAGTGTCTGGCAATATAGGTCATAAACATCAGATCATGCATGAAGATGTCTCGCGTCGTTTTCACATTGATACAAAGGGCGATGCATTTACTCATGGCAATCGCATCATGACTAACAGGCAGGCCATTCATAAATTCTACCATCCCAATCACTTCACCGACCTGGGAAATTCCATTCAGCAAAGTCGCACCATTGGAATTGGTATGAAGAGTCTGCACCTTCCCTTCGACAATGATGTAGGCATAATGGAGGTCTTCTCCCTGATCTAACAGGTAATCGCCTTTTTTAAATATTCTCTTTTCTAAATACCGATAATTCTCTGGAGAAACGATAGAACGTTCTTCAAGAATTTTCAAAAACTTGTCATTTTTCATAAAATCACCACCTTTAATATGACATATGTCGTGTTTTTTTGCAATAAAAGCACCTATAATGTCACACGGGGTGAGAAGATGGAATTATTACTAGCAGCAATCTGTGGAATGACAGTTTCTTATATGAATATACTAAACGGTCAATTATCAGCGGTAACCGGTAGTTTTCTATCTCTGGTTGTGATTCATCTGACAGGATTAATAGCGGTAATCCTGATGTTAGCAGTCAGAAAAGAGAAACTCACATTCAAAGCAGGAATCCCCCTCTTTGCCTACAGCGGTGGCATCGTTGGTGTACTAACAACCCTCTTTAGCGTAGTCGCAGTCTCAAAAGTTGGTGCAGCATCTCTAACAGCCTTATCATTAGGCGGCCAAATGGCAATTTCATTTCTGCTTGAACAAAACGGATGGCTCGGTGCTAGAAAACAGGCTATGACCCTTCCTAAGTTTGCTGGGTTATGTGTCGTAATTCTCGGGATTGGAGTGATGTTCTCATGATCGCCGTACTCTGTTCAATCTTTAGTGGTGTAACGATTGTATTATCGCGTCAAATCAATGGTTACTTCACTAAAAATACCAGTGCCAGCACAAGCACTTTTATGAATTACTTTACAGGGCTCGTCAGTTCAATCATAATATTTATCTTTTATGGGATCTCACTTACGCCACATATGAGAATAGAAACGTTCACAACAAATCCAATGATTCTCTTCGGCGGTGCAATCAGCGTCATCAATGTCTTTATACTCAATATCCTAGTATTAAGAGTACCGCCTGTGGCTTTGACCCTTACGACCTTTATTACTCAGATCCTTAGTGGGATGCTCTTCGATTATCTCTTTTATGGTCTCTTCTCCCCTCGTAAATTATTAGGTATATGCATCGTGATCGCTGGGTTAATCATCTCGCAGATGCCCGCGAAAAAACCGATGTACAGTACAATGACCCCTAAGAAGTCCAAATAATAGGACTTCTTTTTTTGTGTCTTGACTAAGGATCTCTGTTATTTACTTTCCAGCTGGATCCTTCGCAATTAAAAATGGTGAAGGAGCATCCTTCACCATCAATTATAATACTTTTTTACCACCGTATTTACGGACTTTTAAGACATGACAGCTGCCTTCACCAAAGTATTTTTCAATGCCTTTCTTATAGGTGTCGACATAATCATTGGCAACGAAGGCCTGAATAGTTCCCGCAAAACCGCCACCATGGACACGGCAGACACCATGATCACCTAAGAGATCTTCTGACAAGGTTAACGCTAAAGAAACACTCTGATGCTGTGGATCGGATGAAGCGTAGACATTCTGTAAAACTTTGTAGCTAGAGTTACCAGAGGCTTTCACTAAGTTTAAGAAAGCTGGGAAGTCTTTGTTTTCTAAAGCCGCTACTTCCTGTGGAACACGGTCATTTTCTTTAAAGAAATGATAAGCACGTAAAGCCGCACGATCTCCGCATTTTTCTCGTACTTCATCCATATGGTCTAAGAAATCCTGCAAGTTAACTTCTCTTAAAACATCTTTACCAAAGAACTGTGCGACAGCTTTCATTTCTGCTGGGACAGCTGCATATTCATCGGTTAAATTAGCATGGGAACCTTTGGCATCGACAATACATAAGCTGTAGCCAAATTCTCCAAAGTCTACATCAACATGTTTAACATCAGGATTTTCAGGATCCTTAAAATCAATCGTAATTAAGCCGCCGACCGCACAGGCACACTGATCCATTAAACCGCATGGTTTACCAAAGTATACATTTTCTGCGTACTGACCGACTTTCGCAATCGTAACCATATCAATGGCCATATCGTTGTATAAACCATCAATAATCGTGCCAATGATATCTTCAAAAGCAGCCGATGATGATAAACCAGCCCCAATCAGGACATCACTAGTAATATAAGCATCGAAACCGCCAATCTTATAGCCTAAATCTTTTAATTTCGCTACAACCCCTTTAATTAAAGCGACGGAAGTTCCTTCTTCAGAGTCTACTTTTTCTAAGTGATTCAAATCAATTTCAGGGATATCATAATCATCAGATAAGACTTTGATGATATTGTCACGTTTACGGACAATCCCAATGGCATCTAAGTTAATCGCCGCCGCTAAAACACGACCATGCTGATGATCGGTATGGTTACCGCCGACTTCACTGCGTCCAGCCGCAGTATAAATTTCAAAATCACCTTCGCCATATAATGATTCAAACTTATCAATGGCGCTTTCATAACGCTGATACTGATAGTCTAATAAGCTTTCATCTTCATATAAGTCTAATAAGACACCATCTAACTGACGGTATGATAATTTTTCTTTGAATTCCTGTGTGTTCATTGTTTACTCTCCTTCTAATGCGTATGATACAAATTTCTTAAAGCCAGCCATGCCATCATCATTCATCTTATAGACACCGGCATTTTCTAATACATTGGTAAAGACATCCGTTAACCCCTGTCGAAGCACGTCGTCGACATTTTCTTCTGTGATATGCTGCGCTGAAAGTTCCTGATACCAGTCTTTGTGTTTTTCCAGACATTCGTAGTCATCAATATTTTTCTGACCTAACAGGCAGTCTTTAAGCAAGTTCATTTCATCTTTTAAACGAGCTGGCAAGATCGCTAAGCCCATGACTTCAATCAGACCGATATTTTCTTTCTTAATATGATGGTTTTCGGCATGAGGATGGAAGATGCCTAATGGATATTCCTCAGTGGTACGGTTATTACGTAAAACCAGATCCAAGACATAATCATCACCGCGACGACGGGCAATCGGAGTAATGGTATTATGTCTCGTCTCTCCAGTATGAGAGAGAATATCATGGTCTGCATCATCGTAATCAATCCACTTTGCAAGAATCTTATCCGCTAAAGCAATCAGCCGCTCCTTTGAGGCAGAGGTTAAACGAATCGTTGTCAATGGCCAGTAGAGCAATTCTGCTTTACAGTCCTTTAATTGATAGACTTCCATCACTTTGGCATCTTCAATTGGGAAATGATAGGCCCCGCCCTGATAATGATCATGAGTTAAAATAGAACCCCCAACAATTGGTAAATCGGCATTAGAGCCTAACATGTAATGCGGGAACTGAGTAATAAAATCCAATAAGTGGACAAATGTCTGGTGATCCACTTTCATTGGAACATGCTTTTCATTAAAAACGATACAGTGTTCATTGTAGTAAACATAAGGTGAATACTGCATATAATAACGATCTCCCGCTAAGGATAACGGAATAATACGATGATTTTCTCGCGCTGGACGACGTAAGTCGCCAGCAAAACCAACATTTTCCTTACAAAGCAGACATTGTGGATAGCTGCTGTTTTTCATTAGGCGGGCCGCCGCAATGGCTTTTGGATCCTTTTCTGGTTTAGAAAGATTGATCGTAATTTCAATGGGGCCATACTTCGTACCTTTTTTAAAACGAATATTCTTTTCAATGCGCGGCATCCGAATATAGTTAGAGGCAATTGATAAATCATAGTAGTATGATGTCGCCGCCTGCGGTGAAATGGCATACTGTTTTTGGAAGTTTTCAATCACTTCGTGAGGTCGCGGCATTAATAAGCCCATAATCCGCGTATCAAACAAATCACGACTGACTGTGCCATCTTCACATAAGCCATGGTTTACGGCATAGTCTAACATCGCTGATAAAATCTCTTCTAAAGGGGCATCCTCTGTATCTATTTTAGTAAAATCTTCTAAATGGAACAAGTCTAATAGGCTGTTGACCGTAAAATCAACATCATCTTCCGTAATCAGATGATGACCTAAAGCATACTTAATAAGCTGACAAATCTCTTTATTCATGACAATTCCTCTCTTTCGACAGCTTCATTATAACTACCCAGTAAATATAAAGCAATACTTTTTAGTAATATTTTACTAAATTATAAGCAAAGAGGATAAATTCATTCTAGTAAATTTTTACTGAATCCCTTATAATGATGACCGTAAGAAAAGGAGAGAACATCATGGCGACATTAAAAGATGTGGCAGAAAGAGCCGGCGTATCACAAAGCGCGGTTTCCCGCTGTCTCAATAACGATCCAACCCTCAATTTACCAAAAGAAACGAGAGAGGCCATTTTAAAAGCCGCTCAAGACTTGCATTATACGAAGAAAAGAAAAGCCCAGGTGATGCATACCCTAGCGATCTTGCAATGGTATTCCTTAGAGCAGGAAGCGAGCGATCCCTATTATTTAATGATCAGAAATGGGGTGGAAAACTATGCCCATGCTCATCATATGAAAATCAATCGCGTCTTTAAATCTGATCGTGATTATTTATCAAAATTACATGATGTTGATGGCATCATCTGCATCGGTAAATTTGCCCGCTCAGAAATGCAGGCGATTGATGCGATGCATCCAGCCTTATTTGTCGATATGGCCATTGACGACTATGCGTTTTCCACATTAACCGCTGACTTTACGAAAGCCACCTATGATATCATGGATTACTTAACCTCATGCCATCATCAAGACATCGGTTTCCTAGGCGGAATGGAATACTTAAGTGATGGCACGCTTTATCCGGATAGCCGTTATCATACTTTTATCGACTACGCTCAAAGTCATCACCTCAACTATCAGGATTATACATTATTATCATCCTACAGCCGCGAAGATGGCTATACGATGATGACGAGTCTGATCCAAAAAGGAAAACTGCCCACCGCTTTTGTCTGTGCCAGTGATCCGATTGCGATCGGTGCTTTAAGAGCTTTACATGAGCATCATCTCAAAGTACCAGAAGACATCTCGATCATCAGCTATGACGATATCGATGAAGCCTCCTATACGAATCCTTCTTTAACAACCATCCATACGCCCGCATATGAATTAGGGGAATATGCCGGGATGTTACTGAAGGGGATGTTAGAGACCAAAAGCCGTTTACCTATGAAAGTGGTATTGCCGTGCACTTTATTAGAAAGAGAATCCGTCACCAAACGTTAAAAGAGCCGAACATTGCGTTCGACTCTTTTCATTAAGAATTTATGACGTGATCCTTACTACGCGATTACTTCTTATAACCCTGAGGATTCTTCTTCTGGAAGTTCCATGAATCACGGCACATGTCTGCTAAATCACGTTTTGCTTCCCAGCCTAAAACATCTTTCGCTTTCTGGGCACTTGAATAAAGTTCAGGTAAGTCACCAGCACGTCTTGGACCAATTTCATAGTTTAATTTCATATTGTTCACTTCTTCAAATGTATGAACAATATCTAAAACGGAATATGGATGACCAGTACCTAAGTTAATAATATCTGTCCCTTTACGAGAAGCTGCATATTCCACTGCTTTGACATGACCATCAGCTAAGTCCATGACATGGATATAGTCTCTTAAGCATGTGCCATCAGGGGTTGGATAATCACCGCCGAAAACAGTTAATTTTTCACGACGGCCAACCGCTACCTGAGTAACATAAGGCATTAAGTTATTTGGGATCCCCTGTGGATCTTCCCCAATTAAACCGCTTGGATGTGCACCAATTGGGTTGAAGTATCTTAATAAGATAACTGATAAATCCTGATCAGGAACTGTTGCATCGGTTAAGATCTGTTCCATCATCCATTTGGTCCAGCCATAAGGGTTAGTACATGTTCCCTTCTTGCAGTCTTCCGTTAATGGTGATTTGTTTTCTGAACCATAAACTGTCGCACTTGAAGAGAAGACGATGTTCTTCACGTTATGTGATCTCATCACTTCTAATAACGCTAATGTGGTATCAATATTATTACGATAGTATTCAATTGGTTTCTGTACTGATTCACCAACAGCTTTTAAACCTGCAAAGTGAATGACACAGTCAATTTTATTTTCATCAAAGATTTTATTTAAAGCATCGACATCTTTCACGTCCGCTTCATAGTGTGTCACTTCCGTATTGGTTAACTGTCCAACTCTTCTGACAGCCTCTTCACTGGAATTTGAATAGTTATCAACGATGACAACATCATGGCCGGCTTCAATTAAAGCCACGGCTGTATGGGAACCGATGAAACCAGCTCCTCCTGCTAATAATACTCTCATAGTAATCCTCCTTTAAATTCCCCTTTATTTTAACATCTCATTATATGTCTTAAAATACCTCTATAAAGCTTACTTTATACCATAATGCGACATTTTTACTAAAAATGTACTTATTTACTCGTGATGTGTAATCACTTTCTTTAAACGCTTCTCAAAATCACGACGGGAAAACATAACAATCGCCCCGCAGCCCATGCATTTGATTTTGATATCTGCGCCCATGCGAATAATCTCCCACTGCGTAGATTTCTTGCAGGGATGAGGTTTCTTCATTTCAATAATATCGTGTAATCCGTACTCCATGGCTATCCTCTCATCTTATAAGCTTTCATTGTATTCTTTAATAATAAGGCAATCGTCATCGGCCCAACCCCACCAGGAACCGGCGTAATGGCATGACATTTGTCTTTAACATCTTCAAAGTCTACATCACCGCATAACTTATTGTTTTCATCGCGGTCCATACCGACATCTAAGACAACAGCCCCTTCTTTAATATATTCTTTCGTAAAGAACTTAGGCTGACCAATCGCCGCAATCAGGACATCCGCACGAGAAGTCACTTTTGGTAAATCTTTGGTATGAGAATGAGCGATCGTCACCGTCGCATTACGGGCTAAAGCAAGTAATGAAACAGGCTTGCCGACAATATTGGAACGACCGACAACACAGACTTCCTTACCATCTAAATCATAACCAATGGCATCTAACATCGCCATCATGCCCGCTGGCGTACAAGGTACTAAACCCTCTTCATTTAAAAACAGCTTGGCAATATTGCGCGGATGGAAACCATCCACATCCTTCGTCGGATCAATCGCTTCAATAATCGCCTGTTCATCAATCTGTTTTGGTAATGGCAGCTGGACTAAGATCCCATCAACATGATCATCATGATTAAGATCATCAATAATCTTCAATAATTCTTCCTGCGTGCAGTTATTATCACGACGGATGATTTCTGAAAGCATGCCCGTATACTGGCAGCCTCTTTCTTTATTACGTACATAAACCTGAGAAGCCTGGTTATCACCGACTAAGACAACAACTAACTTAGGCAGACGTTTACCCGCTGCTTTAAGTGCTTCGACTTCAGCTTTGATTTCATCTTTGATGCTTTTTGATATTTCTTTACCATTTATCAATTTCATAAAGGAACCCCCTGTTTTGCATCATTATAATAAAAGAGAGTCATGATTTCAATGTATCTTTCATATTAAAGCATTTGATTTGACACAATTAATTAACAATGATAGGATAAAGGCGCATAAAGTATTGTGTACAATTAATCAAGAAGGTGATGCCATGAAATATGAATGTTTAAACATTAAAAATCAATTATGCTTTCCGCTCTACGCGGTTTCACATAAAGTCACAAAACGTTATAAACCTTATCTGGATGAACTTGATTTAACGTATACCCAGTATATTACCATGATGGTCTTATGGGATCAGGAAAAAATCAGTGTCAAAGATTTAGGAAAACAGCTGCATCTAGATTCTGGAACCTTAACACCTTTATTAAAACGGTTAGAGAAAAAAGGTTTAATCACCAGACAGCGTTATAAAGATGATGAACGTGTGCTGCTCGTCTCAATTACCAAAGAAGGAATGGACTTACAGGAAAAAGCCCATACGATTCCTGAACGCATCGGCGCCTGTCTGCCTTTAAACAAAGAGGAAAGTCTGCAGCTTTACCACTTATTATACAAAATATTAGATGATATGGAGGAAGAATAACATGTTAGATTTAGCAATCATTGGAGCTGGCCCAGCCGGCTTAACAGCCGCATTATACGCTTCTCGTGCCGGCGCGAGCGTCACTGTTATCGAAGCCGGAGCACCCGGCGGAAAATTAAACTTAACAGCTGATATTGAAAACTACCCAGGCATTAAATCTATGCAAGGGCCACAGTTAGCTTATCAGATGTATGAACACGGTTTATCCTTTGGCGCCAGCTTAGAAATGCGTGAAGTCACAGGCTTAGAAGATCATGGTGATTATAAAGTCGTGAAAACTTCAACTGGTGACATTGAAGCGAAAAATGTCATTATTGCCAGCGGGACGAAAGAAAGAAAAATGAATGTCCCTGGCGAAGAGGAATTAACCGGCCATGGCGTTTCTTACTGCGCCGTTTGCGATGGACCTTTCTTTAAAGGGAAGGAAGTCGCGGTTGTCGGCGGCGGGAATTCAGCGATTGAAGAAGCTGTTTATTTATCAACGATCGCTTCTACCGTTCATGTCGTAATGCGCCGTGATGTCTTCAGAGCTGATAAGATCATCAGTGATAAAGCTTTAGCTGCCGATAATATTGTCTTCCACTTTAAAAAGAAACCACATGCCGTATTAAGTGAAGATGGCAAAGTTTCTGGTTTAGAAGTTTCCGATAGTGATGATGGCAGCTTATCTGTCATCAATGTCTCAGCCGTCTTCCCATTTGTCGGTAATGATCCCGTCACTGGTTTTGCGAAAGACTTAGGGATCTTAGATGAACGTGGCTATGTCCTCACTGATGAACATATGGAAACAAAAGTCAAAGGTATCTTTGCGATTGGTGATGTCCGTCAGAAAGATTTACGTCAGGTCGTTACAGCGACGAATGATGGTGCCATCGCTGGTCAGTATATCGCTAATAGCTTACGTTAAAAGGTCAGGAATCCCTGACCTTTTATTTATGGGCTTTATTCCATTCTTTAATTGCGGTGATGACGACAAAGATTAAACCGATAATTCCAAGTCCCCAGACAATCCAGAAATAGATTGAATGAAAGAATCCAAGATCCGGTAAAGCAATCGCCACTAACATCAGAATGCCAATACCCATTAAGATAATATTAGAGAGTGTTTTCATGAAACGTCCTCCTATTTCAAGCCAATCAATAAACCAGAGAAAATGCCTAAGTAATTACCAATGATATAACCTAGTGTACCCATCAGCAGACTCGGGACAATGAGCGCTTTCCAGCCGCGCGCATTCGCCATCGCGCAAGCGGTAGTGGGTCCTCCAACATTCGCATTAGAAGCAATGAGAATTTCTTCGATACTAAAGTGCAATAGTTTTCCTGCAGCTAAGGTAAAAAGCAGATTAGTAAAACAGATGATCAAAGTAAAGATGACGAGCAGCGGGGCCCTTTTTAACATCATTGCAATGGAAGCGGGCACACCGATGACTGCAAAGAAGATATACATCATATAAGTGCCTAAGGTATTAGCAATCTCCATCTTGCGGAAGGTCTTGCCAAAAAGGGTCGCTAAAACCATTGTGAGTGTGGTCATTAATAAATACTTACTTGATAAAATGCCATGCAGAAAAGCCAATGCAAAGTTATTTGTGGGAATGAGCTTATCAAATGTCTCTCCTAATAATGTGGAGATAGCCACTATTGCCAGGGAAATACTCAGACAGAAGGCTAATTCCTCTAAGGAGACATCATGATGATGCTTTTCCACGGAGATTTCCTGTAAATCATGGTCAATATAAGGATGCTTAAAATGTTTGAGAATCCAAGACTGACTTGGTAAGACAATTAAGACAAAGAAATAAAGAACCATTGTCAGGTTATCCGCCACAATCGAAGCCGATACGACATTTTGCGAGACATGGAAGGCATCCGCCATGGCGATTAAGTTCATGCTGCCGCCAGTATATGTCCCGATTAACATCGGTAAGACTTTCATCGTTAAGATGTGTCGTAACAGAAGATAACCAAGCAAGCCGCCTAATAAGGTGCCAACACTGCTTAACAGATAAATAATGAGCATCCGGCCGCTTTCCTGATAGATTGTTTTCAGATTCGCCTGAAACAACAGTAAAGGAATGGATAACGGGACAATCTGATCCCAGACAAAGTCATAAGCTTTAGAAGTCGTGGGAATAATATGTAAATTGGATAAGGCCATGCCAAGCAATAAGGCAATGACACAGCCCGTAATATTCCTCCCCCACTGATAGCGTTCCAGATAAATGGATAGTGAGGCAATCAGGCAGAGGATTGCAAACAGCAGCAGCGTCTGATGGCTGTTAATGAGACTCATTCGTTAAAGAAGCTCCGATCGCTCGCGCAACTAAGATGCCGTTCGCCCCAGCCTGGGCCAAGCCACGGGTTAAACCAGCACCATCACCTGCTACATAAAGATGATCAATCATTGTCTCAAAGCCGTCACGGACCTTTGGACGAGCGGAGTAGAACTTCGCTTCCACGCCATATAAAAGGGTATGATCGTTCGCAATCCCCGGCGTAACATGATCGAGGGCTTCAATCATTTCAATAATTGATTTCATTGTATTATAAGGTAAAACTAAACCTAAATCCCCAGGGACAGCTTCCGGTAATGTTGGAATCGTATAGCCTTCTTTAATACGTTTGTAAGTCGAACGACGACCTTTTTTAATATCGCCATATCTTTGGACAATAACGGAACCATTAGATAACTTATTAGCCAAACGGGCAATCGAATGGGCAAATTCATTAGGCTGATTGAAAGGTTCACTAAAGACGTGAGAGACTAATAAGGCAAAGTTCGTATTATCAGAACCTAACTTAGGATCATGATAGGAATGACCGTTTGCCATCATTGTCCCTTCATGATTCTCGACAACGACGTGACCGCTCGGATTTGAACAGAAGGTACGTACGCGGGTGCCAACGGAAGTATTATAAATAAACTTGCCTTCATACAGGTTTTTATTGATTTCATCCATGACAACATTATTCGTTTCTACGCGGACGCCAATATCCACCTGGTTATTGTAAAGCTTTAAGCCATGGCGTGATAAGACTTCATCTAACCAGGTTGCGCCATCACGCCCCGGGGCTAATAAAACTCTTGAAGCGTAAATCGTCTGACCTTTTTCTAAAATCACGCCTTTAATGGCATTGTCTTCCACAATCACATCTTTTACTGCTGTTTCAAAAGCCATATCGATATGTTTCGCTAATTCATCAGACATTTCGGACATAATACGTAAGTTTTCTTCGGTCCCTAAATGACGGACTTTCGCACGTAATAACTTTAAGCCCACGGCATAGCCGCGTCTTTCAATGTCACGAATTTTATCTGTATTTGGATTGGTGATCTCTTTGGTGGCACCATGTTTCAAATACAGCTGATCGACATATTTAATGACGTCAACGACTTCATCATCAGGCAGATAATCCGTTAACCAGCCGCCAAATTCGCTGGTGATATTGAATTTACCATCAGAATAAGCTCCAGCGCCACCGAAACCGCAGGTAATCGAACAAGCTGGCAGACAGCCTGGTTCATCTTCTTTGATCTCCGGACAGCGTTTGATCTTTTTATCTTTGATCGGACAGTGGCGTCTGGTGACATTATGTCCTTTATCAATCATTAACACGCTTAGGGAAGGGTATTTTAATGTCAGTTCATAACCGGCCATGATCCCGGCAGGACCAGCTCCAACGACAATCACATCATAGTTTTCTTTCATACTTATGACCTCTCTTTCCAATCCATTATTCTATCATGAATAGCGAGAGAAGGGAATGCTTAGGCAAGAAATAACCCCACGAGGACCGGAATTGATGCAATGGAGACCAATGTCGTAATAAAAACATTTTTGGCGGCTAATTCACTATTTCCGCCATTTCGGTTCGTTAACAAGACTGCCATGGTGCCCACGGGCATGGCAATACAGATGACACTGACGCCTAAGGTTAAGGCATCATGAACAAAAAGATGTAAAAGATGATAGGCTAAAACTGGTAAAACAATTTGTTTAAGAAGGGTATAAGGATAGATTTTCACTTCACTAAAGACGTCTTTTAGACTGACATTGGCTAAGGTGACCCCGATAATAATCATCGCTAATGGCGAGGTCATACTGCCAAGAGTGCCAATGGTTTTAGTAATGACTTCGGGCAAATGAAAATGGGCTAAATAAATGATAAAAGCCACAATACAGGAAATCGTCGCGGGGGAAAAGATATCTTTGAGATGAATGTCTGCTTTTTGCCCTGTTCCAATGTTTATGAGAACATAACCTAAAGTATAGACAAGGGTATTGTACACCAGGTTAAAGATGGTGGTATAAAAGACTGATTCATTGCCAAAGATGGACATCATGACGGGAAAACCGATAAAGCCAATATTAGAGAATGTGGTCATAAAGATATATAATCCTAAATCCTGCTTTGGAACCCGGCAGATCTTCGCAATGAGAAAACCCGCAATCGGCAAAGTCAAAAATATGAATAAAGCAATGAGTAAAATGGCCAAAACACGATGGATCGGCTGATATTTCGTAATGGTCAAAGCACTATTAAGAATCATGCACGGAATCGCCACGCATAAAACAAACTGGTTCAGCTTGCCATTGAAGACATTATCAATAATGTGAATCTTGTATAAAAAATAACCCACACCTAAAAGTAGAAAGAGCTCAATCATCTGATTGAGAACAACCTGCATATTCATATTCTTCCCCCCTGATAGGCTTATTATACCATCTAATAATTTTTTATCTAGATGATAAATACTATCTTATTGACAATCTATTTCTAGTGTACTATTATACTAGTGCACTAGAAAGGAGTGAAACAATGAAGTTTAATACCGCTGCCCCCATCTATCAGCAGGTAGTGGCAGATTTAAAAAAGAAAATCGTCAATGGGACCATTCATCCTGGTGATAAACTGCCTTCCGGCCGTGATTTAGCTGTGGAATACAAAATTAATCCCAATACCTCTTCGCGCGTTTATGCGCAGTTAGAAGATGAAGGGATTACTTATACCAAACGTGGTATTGGCACATTTGTCAGTGATGATGAAAACATTGTCAATCACTTAAAAATTGAAATGGCGACGGCCTTATTAACGTATTTTAAAACCAATATGCATGAACTCGGATATTCTGATGAGGATATCATTGATTTGATCAGGAGGGAAAAATCATGTTAGAAACAAAAAATGTCTCAAAAAGCTTTCTCACCAAAAAAGCTTTAGAAGATGTCAGCTTTACCTTAGAACCAGGCGTGATCTATGCCTTATTAGGGCCAAATGGTTCCGGGAAATCTACCTGGATGAAAATGGCCGCAGCACTCTCTCATCCTAGCAGCGGAGAAATTCTCTTAGATGGTGAACCAGTCAATATTAAAAGTCGTGAAAAGATTGTTTTTCTGCCAACCGACAACTTTTATTACAGTACGATGACGATTCGTGATGTCGGAAAGTATTACGCAGACTTCTTTGACGATTTCGATCAAGATCGTTTTGCCTCATTGCTGTCTAAAATGGAATTAGAAGACAACTTAAAGATTAAAACACTCTCTTCCGGAATGCTCGCCAAAGTCAAGATTGCGGCAGCGATGTCACGCATAGCCCCTTATTACTTACTTGATGAACCGCTAAACGGTATTGACTTAATTGCCCGTGATGAAGTGATGGAAACGATCATTCGCTCGTTAAGTGACGAAGCCACAATTATTATTTCCAGCCATTTAGTCGAAGAATTAGAACCTTATGTTAATAAAGCATTATTCTTTAAACAAGGCCACTTAATCGAAGCATGTGATGTGGAAGAATTACGTTCAACTAAAGGCATTTCTTTAGCGGATCACTACCGTGAATTAATGAAGGGGGAAGCCTAATATGAAGACTTTACTTAAATATGAATTCAAGAAAACAATGATTTCTAAAATCATTATTCTCATTGCCCTAGCGATTGCCCAGATGCTGATTATGATTGGTCATTTCACCCATAACGGAATCGATGGTAATGGTTTTATTCTCTATGGTTTAACCGTTACCTTTGGCGGCTTTATGATTGGCATTATGTCGATTATCACTTTATTAAATGACTTATCGAATAATCATAGCTATATGCTCTTTATGACCCCTCATAGCTCTTATGCCATCTTAGGCGCCAAAGTCTTAGAAAATGCTTTATCACTTTTCTTATTTGCGGTTATTTCAATTGTCATGATCATCGCTGACTTCTTTATGTATGGCGGTTATAAGCAAAATCTCATCCATATTGACTGGCCTATGCAAATGACCCTTAATCGCACCCTTGGCCTATTTGGTTATGCTTTGATACTATGGTTATCCTTAGTCTGCTTAATTATCTTATCGATTGTCATTCAGGCTACCCTCTTTAAAGATGCTAAACATAACTTCTTATTAAGCTTACTGGTCTTCATTGGCTTATCCATTATCTTAGGGATGATCAATAGCTTTGTCTCTGGTCTGATTCCTCATCGTTTTGATGCCGTGGCTTTTGTCATTCTCAATATTCTTGTGATCATTGGAACTTATATTGGTGCCGCTGCCTTAATGGATCATCAGCTAAGTCTCTAAAATGATACTCTTTTATAACAGCTATACCTATTTTAAGAAAAACCTGGAAAGAGACTGCTTTCTCTTTTGTGTCGCTTCGATCAGCGGCTGGATTGGGGAAGTGATCTTTCGCTCCCTCTATAGCGGCATGTTAGTCATTCCCGGTTTTCTTAATGGTCCCTGGTGTCCGATTTATGGCTTTGGGGTGATAGGCGCCATGCATTTATGTAAGAGTCACTCCATTCCCCTTACTTTTCTCAAGTTATTTACTGGTGCGACGCTCTTAGAGTGGCTGACTTCCTGGGCTTTTCAGTTATATACTGGACGCTTATTATGGGATTATACGATGATGCCCCTTTCCATTGGTCCCCGTATCAATCTGATCTTTTCAATCGTATGGGGCTTACTGGGCATCTTCCTGCTTTATGTGATTATACCTAAGGTGGCCAAAGCCTTTCAGCGTTTTCCATTCTTACTTTTATTATCGCAAGTCATGATTGTTTTTTGTATGATTGACTTTGTCATTAAAGCTTTACAGTACTTAGCTTAAAAGATGCCTTTCGGGCATCTTTTTTAGTCTTCAAAGAGATTGTCGCCATTGTGTTCAATCACTTGTTTATACCAGTCATACGACTTCTTTTTCATGCGTTTATAACTGCCATGACCATAATCATCAACATCAACATAAATAAAGCCATAACGTTTACTCATCTGGTTCGAAGAGTTGGAAACCAAATCAATTGGTGCCCAAGTGGTATACCCCATTAATTCCACACCATCATCATGAATGGCATAACCCATTTGTTTGATATGTTCGCTTAGATAATCAATCCGGTAATCATCCTGAATTTCGCCATTTTCATCAATGGTATCAATGGCTCCTAAACCATTTTCTACGACAAATAATGGTTTATGATAACGATCATATAAATCAATTAAGGAGATTCTTAAACCAATCGGATCAATCTGCCAGCCCCACTGAGAGCTTGGTAAATAAGGATTCTTAATCGCCATCGTGGTATTGCCAGTTGTCACATCTAAACCGCTTGTATCTTTAGCGACGCAGTTAGAGGAATAATAGGAGAAGGAAATAAAATCAACGGGATTCTCTTTCATGATCTTTAAATCCTCTTCACTCATGACAATATGATAGCCTTTATTATGGTACTTCGTTAATAAGTATTGAGGATATTCACCAAAGACCTGCGTATCGCTGTAACAATAAATCTCGCGCATCTTTTCTCTCTCTTCCAGGACATCTTCAGGTTTGCAGGTATAAGGATAAAAAGTAACTTTAGTAAGCATACAGCCCACTTTCGCATCAGGAATATTCTGATGGGTGATCTTCACTGCTAATGCGCTCGCCACAAACTGATGATGCATTGCCTGATATTCGACTTCTTCAAACTGCTCGGGATCAAAACGTGATTCAATCAGGCCACCTGTCATAAAAGGATGACGGATAATCGAATCAATTTCATTAAAAGTGAGCCAGTATTTCACTTTATCTTGATAACGTTTGGTAATGACATCGACATAATGGGTAAAGAAATCAATAAGTTTACGATTATACCAGCCATTATACTTTGTGACCAGATATAGCGGCGGCTCATAATGCGACATCGTCACCAAGGGCTGCATGCCATATTTCAGACATTCATCAAAGACATCATCATAAAACTGTAATCCTTCTTCATTAGGCGTTTCTTCATCCCCATGGGGAAAGATTCTTGACCAGGCAATGGATAATCGGAAAACCTTAAAGCCCATTCCCGCTAATAAGCGGATATCTTCTTTATAGTGATGATAGAAATCAATCCCATGACGTTTTGGATAATATGTTTCATCATCGGTCGCTAATGCCTTAGCAATCGCTTCATCATCAATATCGGTTAACTTATGAATGTCTAGTAAATCTTTCTGTGATTGCGGATCTGCAAACTTGGCGACATCGGCCACTGAAGGCCCTTTTCCGCCTTCTTTCCAGGCGCCTTCACACTGGTTAGCCGCAATCGCTCCGCCCCATAAAAATCCTTCTGGAAACATCTTCATCATCTTCACCTCACCTTTAATTATAAACGCTTTCAATGATGATAAGTATTATTTCCGCAAAAAGAAAAGACGCTATTTCCTGCGTCTTCGTCTTTCATGTAATGGTTTTTCGCTGGCTTTTGGTTTTTGCTCTTTAACGATCTGGCGCTGCTTTTCCTTTAGTTCTTTAAAGAGTCCCATCTTCGGCGCGATGTGCTAAAATCTGTAAAACTTTATAATCATATAAATGACGAGCAAGCGCCTTTTTACGACGGCTGGTAAGCGTCATGGGATTATGACGATTTTCCTCATCGATCTTCTGACAAGACTGATGCGATTTCTCTTCATCAACATCATAGCTCATCATTAAATCAAGGATGCAGGACGCCGCCAGTTCATCACTGTAATCGCCTAAGCCAGGCACAATTTCAGCCCCTAAAACATCATTCCAAGGCATCATTTTCATATACTGAGAAGCTGGGAATGGTGTTTCATCAATAAGTTTTTTCGCTGCTTGACCAGTCGTGCGGGCAATGCGTTCATTACGTTTCTTATCTTCCAGCATAAAAGATTCTAACTGGTTATAGACCTTAAAGTCTTTGATATCATCTCGCCGGAACATAAACGCTTCTAAAGCCACAGCAACAGGTGCTTCATAGTAAGTACCGCTGTAAACGAAAACAAGATAACCCTTGTCTTCATAATAAGCAGGCTCTTGAGTCAACTTATGAAAAGCTTTTATAAAAGCATCATGCTGACGCTTATTATCTTCCTTATTAAGGGCCAGACTGACATGTAAATTCGGGTAGATCTTTTCCGGATCTACCTGTTTTAATAAATCAATAACTTTCATAACTTTCTCCTTAGACATCTTCAATGACACCCATTAACTCTAAGATGCGGTTGAGATCCTCATCACCTTTATACTTAATAGTAATGGTTTTGTCATCAACTTTGATGTTGGTACCATATTTCTTACGCAAAATAGATTCTGCATAAGCGTATTCGTCATGTTTTTCTTTCTTTGGTTCTTTTTTCTTCTTAGGCGCCGCTTTTAAGGCTTTGACGATATCTTCTACCTGACGGACAGAAAGTTTCTCTTTAATCGCTTTCTGCGCGATTTCTAAGGCTTTCTCATTATCCAGACCAATTAATGGTTTAACATGACCCATGGATAATGTTCCATCAAGAATATAGTTCTGTATTTCTTCTGGGAGATTGAGTAAACGCATCGTATTGGCGATATGGGCACGGGATTTACCGACTCTTTCGCTCAGTTTCTCCTGGGTTAAATGGAAACGATCCATCATCGCTTTATAAGCTTTCGCTTCTTCAATGGCATTAAGATCTTCACGCTGGATATTTTCCAGTAAGGCAATCTCCATCATCTGATCATCGGTGAAGTCCACGATAATCGCTGGCACTTCTTTTAAACCAGCCATAATGGCCGCTTTATGACGACGTTCCCCAGCAACGATATCATAGCCGTGAATCGACTTCTTTAATAATAGCGGCTGAAAGATCCCGTGTTCCTTAATTGAAAGAGAGAGTTCTTCAAGCTTCTCCTGATCAAAATATTTACGAGGCTGGTAAGGATTAGGACGGATCTGATCAACCGGTACTAACTCCTGAGTAAATTCATCGGATTTCTTTTCAATGGCATCGATGGCACTTTGTAAATCAGGTCCATTAGAACTATCATTAAAGATCGCATCTAGGCCACGGCTTAAAGCTTTCTTCTTTCCTTTAGGCATTACGGTTCACCACTTCTCTTGCAAGTTTAGCATAGGCTTTTGCCCCTGCACTGCTTGGGTCATAATCAAAGATGGATAATCCTGCAGATGGGGCTTCAGATAATTTGATATTTCTTGGAATGACGGTTTCATAAACTTTTTCCTTAAAATACTTTCTGACTTCCTGTGAAACTTCAACGCCAAGATTTGTACGTGAATCTAACATCGTTAATAAGACACCTTCAATCGTTAAATCTTTATTAAAGACTGACTGTGTCAGTAAAATCGTATTCAGTAACTGAGTGAGACCTTCCAGGGCATAATATTCACACTGAACAGGAATCAGCACCGAATCTGATGCGGCGAGCGCATTGGTATTTAATAAACTTAATGAAGGAGGGCAGTCAATGATAATATAATCATAATTATCACGAATATTGGCCATCGCCTTCTTCAAACGCTGTTCACGGCCGCTGCGAACATTCGATAACTGGACTTCAACCCCAGCTAAATCAATGCTGGCAGGCGCAACATCGAGGTTTTCGACATTGCTGTGGACAATGATTTTATCAATAGTGACCTGATCAATAAGGACCTCATAAGTGGTATGTTCAATCATATTACGATCGATGCCAATGCCCTGAGTGGCATTAGCCTGAGGATCCATATCAACGAGGAGCACTTTATTTTTTTCGAGTGCCAGAGCCGCTGAAAGATTAACGCTGGTGGTTGTTTTCCCAACGCCACCCTTCTGATTTGTGATTGCAATCACTTTGGACATTTACTACTCCTCCTTAACGGGGTTATAAGCGCATGCCGACGCGTTCCCCTAATCTTACTTTTACTTCATCATGGTGATTTGAATGTTCTATAATGTCATCATCAACTTTGATGATATCCTTTTTAAATAAACAGATAATCGTACTGCCGCCAAATTCGAACAGTCCTTTTTCTTCTCCTTTATGGAAGGTATGAATCGGATGATTAACAATCTTACCGACCATCAAAGCACCCACTTCCATAAAGATCACATCATCAAAATGTTTTGTATGTAACATCGTAAAATGACGTGTATTACGTTTATAAATAGGGAAATAATCATTAGCGATCGGATTGACCGTATGGAATTCTCCAGGAATGATATGTTCTTTTTCAGCAACGCCATCATCAAAGAAATGATAATGGTGATAATCATCAACCGTTAAACGGAAAATCAGGCAAGTACCACCTTTATATTCATCCGTTAAACTTGGTGTTAAGAGTAATTCATCAAGCGTATACGCAGTATTTTTGACAATGAGCCGCGTATCATCTTCAATTTTTACATAAGTCACTTTACTATCGCATGGTGCACATAAAATCGATGGATCTTTTTCAAAGGGACGCATTCCATCTTTAATATGTCTGGTAAAAAAGGCATTATAACTGGCGAAATCGTTTCCTTCATACTGTGACATATCAATGTTATTGGCCTTAATAAAAGGCTTGATTGCCACTTTAGAAACTGGTGATGATAACGCGCAGCCGCCTAATTTTGACACTGCTGGCAAAGTCAGCACTTTGACTAGTGCTCTTCCGGCTTTGGTGCCGTAAAGCACTTTTAACTGCTGGTCCTGACTCTGATTATAAACAGCCTCTTCGCCGTTTCTTAGAAATACAGCCAACTGAACGGATGTCCTCCCATACGAATTGTCCCCGTTAACGCCAGCATAATAAATAGCACTGCACCAACAGCAATCAGTACTAAAACCCCTCTTAAATCAGGTTTAGGTACCTTAATACGGGAAATAAACAGGATCCCGACAACCCCTAAACCGACAAAATAAATCATTTGTACGGTATGAATTTTAAACCATGCATTTAAACAGTAAATCGCCGGAAAAATAATAGATGAAGATGTCACCGGCAACCCGGTATAATACTTACGCTTTTCATTCGTCTTCTTCTGACGCATATCTTCCATAACATTGAAATAAGCCAAACGAATGACCGCCCCTAAGACATAAATCGCAAAAAAAGGCAGGCATCTTGCTTTAGTGAACCCCATTGAATACGCTATAATAGCAGGGAAGACACCAAAAGAAACTAAATCAACTAAGGAATCAATTTGGATGCCAAACATCTTTTCCTCTGGTGTTCGATTCTTTTTACTACGCGCAACCATTCCGTCAAACGAATCAAAAAAGCCACAAAGCATTAAACAAAGCAATGCCAGGACATATTGATGCTGGAATGCGAAATGAGTTCCGATCAAAGCAGAAATCAAACTACAATACGTTAAGATTACTGTATAATTATAGAAACCAATCATATTATTCACCTCAAAAATTCTTTTTCATTATAACATGATTATTCCTATTTTTATAGGTCTTTTAAACGAGCAAAACTTTATGAATACCCTTTTTTTACGACGCATATTTGCGTATAATGAAGATCTCAGGAGGAAACTATGGAAAAAGCAAAATTTGATAAAGTCTCATTTGAACAATTTAAACAAGGCATGGAAGACTACAGTCACCTCGATTTACAGTCTGTCTATGATGCTCTTAAGCTTCCTAAAAGAGCCACGAAAGGTTCCGCCGGATACGATTTCTTCTCACCGATCAGTTTTACTTTAAACCCTGGTGAAACCATCAAAATTCCCACTGGTATACGTTGTGAAATGAATCCTAGCTGGGTACTCATGATCTATCCCCGCAGCGGCCTCGGCTTTAAATATCGTCTCCAGCTTAATAATACCGTTGGGATCATTGATTCTGATTACTACTATAGCGATAATGAAGGTCATATCTTTATTAAACTCACAAATGATTCAAACGAAAACAAATCACTCTGCATCAAAGCTGGTGAAGGCATCGCTCAAGGTATTTTTATGACCTATGGCTTAACCATCGATGATGATGCCACCGACATTCGCAATGGCGGATTTGGCTCAACCACTAAGAAATAATACCCATTAAGATATCTCTCACCAGATATCTTTTATTTTACCCTTTTTTCCTGTTTATTATTTTCATCTTGTGTGACAAACAAAAAATATCCATTTATTTACATATGTTAGGAAATAAAATGATCATCATCTCTTATTCACATAAACGGTGACTTTCTTCTTTGCGCAGAGCTCTTTTCCACCGTCATTGTGCGTTTCTCCTGCTCTTTTTATGTTTATCCACAGTGTTGGTGGATTATTTGTATTTCTAAATGTGTTAGTCACTGCTTTGGTGGATAAATATGATTATCAGAAATGATGTTCACATTTCATGAGTGCAATTAAAAAAGCGTGAGCTCCTACTCTCACGCAAAACAAAAGCACCTCATCTGAGGTGCTGCTGACCGGCAGCGTTCTATTGTCGCCATTTCTGACTATCGTCGACGCTGTGATGCTTAACTTCCGTGTTCGGCATGGGTACGGGTGTCTCCATCACGCCATCGCTACCGGATCTCAGGATCTCCCCTGAAAACCGCACACAATCTCTTCTCTGGTCAAGTCCTCGGCCTATTAGTGCCGGTCCGCTGAACATGTCGCCATGCTTTCACTCCCGGTCTATCAACCTTATCGTCTTTAAGGGGCCTTACTTGCTAAGCAACGGGAGGTCTCATCTTGGAGGGGGCTTCACGCTTAGATGCCTTCAGCGCTTATCCCTTCCGGACTTGGCTACCCAGCTGTGCCACTGGCGTGACAACTGGTCCACCATCGGTCCGTCCACCCCGGTCCTCTCGTACTGAGGGCAGCTCTCCTCAGACCTCCTGCGCCCACGACAGATAGGGACCGAACTGTCTCACGACGTTCTGAACCCAGCTCGCGTACCGCTTTAATGGGCGAACAGCCCAACCCTTGGAACCGACTTCAGCTCCAGGATGCGATGAGCCGACATCGAGGTGCCAAACCTCCCCGTCGATGTGAACTCTTGGGGGAGATCAGCCTGTTATCCCCAGGGTAGCTTTTATCCGTTGAGCGACGGCCCTTCCATGCGGTACCGCCGGATCACTAAGCCCGACTTTCGTCCCTGCTCGACCTGTTTGTCTCGCAGTCAGACACCCTTATGCCTTTGCGCTCGATGCGTGGTTTCCATCCACGCTGAGGGTATCTTTGGGCGCCTCCGTTACTCTTTGGGAGGCGACCGCCCCAGTCAAACTGCCCGGCTGACACTGTCCCGTACGCGGCTTACGCGTCCCGGTTAGAACCTAAGTGCACGAGGGGTGGTATCCCAACAGCGGCTCCTCGGATCCTGGCGAACCCGTCTCACAGCCTCCCACCTATCCTGTACGTCATGCACCCAGGCCCAATGTCGGCCTGCAGTGAAGCTCCATGGGGTCTTTCCGTCTAGTCGCGGGCAACCTGCATCTTCACAGGTACTAAGACTTCACCGAGTCTGCAGCCGAGACAGCGCCCAAATCGTTACGCCTTTCGTGCGGGTCAGAACTTACCTGACAAGGAATTTCGCTACCTTAGGACCGTTATAGTTACGGCCGCCGTTTACTGGGGCTTCGTATCATGGCTTCGCTTTCGCTGACCACTCCTCTTGACCTTCCAGCACCGGGCAGGCGTCACCCCCTATACTTCGGCTTGCGCCTTCGCAGAGAGCTGTGTTTTTGGTAAACAGTCGCTTGGGCCATTTTTCTGCGGCTCCGAAGAGCACCCCTTCTCCCTAAGTTACGGGGTCATTTTGCAGAGTTCCTTAGCTGCAGTTCTCTCGCTCACCTTGGGATTCTCTCCCTGCCCATGTGTGTCCATTTTCGGTACGGGCCTTCAGAAATTTGTGCTAGAAGCTTTTCCTGGAAGTCTGCTTCACGCTTTTCCGTACTTGCCGCAGCTTTCCGTATGCGTCACGCCTTCGCCTTCTGTGATGCGCATTTCACTGCATCACGGCTACCTCGCTTGCCCCGGCTCTTCCGTCCGCCGGTTGCGCTAGCCTTCTCCGTCACTCCATCGCTCCCTGAAGGGTACAGGAATCTCCGCCTGTCTTCCATCGGATACGCCTTTCGGCCTCTCCTTAGGTCCCGACTCTCCCAGAGCGGACGAACCTTCCTCTGGAGACCTTGGGCCATCGGTGTGCGGGATTCTCACCCGCATCTCGCTACTCACGCCGGCATTCTCTCTTCCATCCGCTCCTCGGGCCCTTTCGGTCCCGCTTCTCCGCCGGATGGAACGCTCCCCTACCATATTTTCATATCCATAGCTTCGGTGTCATGCTTAGCCCCGGTAAATTATCGGCGCAGGGTCATTCGACTAGTGAGCTGTTACGCACTCTTTGAAGGATGGCTGCTTCTGAGCCAACCTCCTAGTTGTCTCCACGTCCCCACTTCCTTTTCCACTTGGCATGCACTTTGGGACCTTAGCTGATGGTCTGGGCTGTTTCCCTCTTGTCCGCGGACCTTATCACCCGCAGACTGACTGCCGCGACTGGACGTGCGACATTCGGAGTTTGATTATGCTCAGTACCTCGGGATGAGGCCATCGCATATTCAGTGCTCTACCTTCGCATGCCGTCTCGCGACGCTAGCCCTAAAGCTATTTCGGGGAGAACCAGCTATCTCCGGGTTCGTTTGGAATTTCACCCCTAGCCACAGATCATCCGCCAACGTTTCAACGGGGGTCGGTTCGGTCCTCCATCGGGTCTCACCCCGACTTCAACCTGTCCATGGCTAGATCACCCGGTTTCGGGTCTGCTCCTCCAGACTCTCGCCCTCTTAAGACTCGCTTTCGCTTCGGCTCCGCATATCCTGCTTAGCCTCGCCTGGAAAAGCAACTCGCCGGCTCATTCTACAAAAGGCACGCCATCACCCTTTGACGGGCTCTGACTTCTTGTAGGCATATGGTTTCTGGTTCTCTTTCACTCCCCTCCCGGGGTTCTTTTCACCTTTCCCTCACGGTACTGGTTCGCTATCGGTCACACAGGAGTCTTTAGCCTTTCGGGATGGTCCCCGATGCTTCCGACAGGATTTCTCGTGTCCCGCCGTACTCAGGATCTCCGCTCGCTAAACCTCGGTTTCGCCTACGGGTCTCTCACCCTCTCTGGATGTCCTTCCCATGACATTCGGCTGCCGAGGCCTTCGCTTTGTGCGGGTCCTTCTACCCCATCATATGATGGTTTGGGCTCCTCCGCTTTCGCTCGCCGCTACTTACGGAATATCGTTTGATTTCTTTTCCTGCAGGTACTTAGATGTTTCAGTTCCCTGCGTCTCGCCTCTCTCCAGCTATGTATTCGCTGAAGGATGCATGAGTCTTGCTCATGCGGGTTTCCCCATTCGGACATCACCGGATCATCGCCTGCTTACGGCTCCCCGATGCATTTCGGTGTTTGCTCCGTCCTTCTTCGCCTCTGTGTGCCCAGGCTTCCGCCATACGCCCTTTCTTTCTTGACCTGAAAGTTGATATGAATAAGCTTGAGTTTACTGACTGTTATTCTTGATCTAACTGTTTCTCTTGTTTATCTTAGCTTTTGCCCACTATACCAGATTCTAGACCTTTGATGTTTCTCTGATCTTATCCTTATATAGTGTTTGCAGGAAGTCTTACTAATTTGAATTAATAAGTCTTCTCTTTGCTTTTGATTGTATGCGGTTTTCAAGGGTCTTCCTTCTCTGCAAAGCAGAGAAAACCGAAAAGAAACACGCATTTCTCCCTAGAAAGGAGGTGATCCATCCCCACGTTCCCGTAGGGATACCTTGTTACGACTTCACCCCAATCATCGGCCCCACCTTAGACAGCTCTCTCCTTGCGGTTGAGCCACCGGCTTCGGGTGTTGCTGACTCTCATGGTGTGACGGGCGGTGTGTACAAGGCCCGAGAACGTATTCACCGCGGCATGCTGATCCGCGATTACTAGCGATTCCAGCTTCGTGCAGTCGAGTTGCAGACTGCAGTCCGAACTGAGAACGGGTTTCTGGGCTCTGCTCAACCTCGCGGTCTCGCTTCCCTCTGCTCCGTCCATTGTAGCACGTGTGTGGCCCAGGTCATAAGGGGCATGATGATTTGACGTCATCCCCGCCTTCCTCCTCCTTGCAGAGGCAGTCTCGCCAGAGTCCCCAACTAAATGCTGGCAACTGGCGACAGGGGTTGCGCTCGTTGCGGGACTTAACCCAACATCTCACGACACGAGCTGACGACAACCATGCACCACCTGTCTTCTCTATAGCTATGAGGAGATCTCTCTCCCTTTTAGATCGATGTCAAGACCTGGTAAGGTTCTTCGCGTTGCTTCGAATTAAACCACATGCTCCACCGCTTGTGCGGGCCCCCGTCAATTCCTTTGAGTTTCATTCTTGCGAACGTACTACTCAGGCGCGATACTTATTGCGTTGACTGCAGCACCGGGATCTGACTCCCGACACTTAGTATCGATCGTTTACGGCGTGGACTACTAGGGTATCTAATCCTATTTGCTCCCCACGCTTTCGGGACTGAGCGTCAGTTGCGGACCAGACCGTCGCCTTCGCCACTGGTGTTCCTCCATATATCTACGCATTTCACCGCTACACATGGAATTCCACGATCCTCTTCCGCACTCCAGTGATCCGGTTTCCGGGGCTACCCGAAGTTTAGCTTCGGGCTTTCACCTCCAGACCTGTATCACCGCCTGCTCCCTCTTTACGCCCAATGATTCCGGATAACGCTCGCCACCTACGTATTACCGCGGCTGCTGGCACGTAGTTAGCCGTGGCTTTCTATGTTCGGTACCGTCACTCGCATGGCATTTCCTCCATCCGACGTTCTTCCCGTACAACAGAACTTTACGACCCGAAGGCCTTCTTCGTTCACGCGGCGTTGCTCGGTCAGGGTTTCCCCCATTGCCGAAAATTCCCTACTGCTGCCTCCCGTAGGAGTCTGGGCCGTGTCTCAGTCCCAGTGTGGCCGTCCGCCCTCTCAGGCCGGCTAAGTATCGTCGCCTTGGTGGGCCGTTGCCCCGCCAACTAGCTAATACTGCATAGGTCCATCCCCCCGCTGACCATCCGGTCATTTAGCGCATCCAGGATGCCCTGAATGCGTCTATGCGGTCTTAGCAGCCGTTTCCAGCTGTTGTCCCCCTCGGAGGGGCAGGTTACCTATGTTCTCCTCACCCGTTCGCCACTGAGCACCAAGGTGCTCCGTTCGACTTGCATGTATTAGGCACGCCGCCAGCGTTCATCCTGAGCCAGGATCAAACTCTCCATTGTTTATGAATGGAGCTTTGAATAAGCTCATTAAATTACTTCTGACTATTTGTTTTCGGTGTTTTGTTCACCGCTCAAAAATGAGTTCTTTGACGTGTTTCTTTTCAGTTTTCAATGTTCTGCGCGCCGGCCTTCGTCAGCCGACTCGACTATAATACCTCAAAGTGCGGCACTTGTAAAGCCTTTTTGCATAATTTTACCATTTTTTTGTATCTTTCTTTTTTGTTGTGTTTATATCGTCATTTTTTCATCTTTGCAGGCTGTTTATCCCCTTCCAGGATAAAAATGGCCTATTATTTTTTTATCGCTACTTGCTTCATTTATTCCATAATTTAATTATCTCATTAACGACTGCTCACTTAAATGACTATCAGCATTTTTGTTATTCTATTTTGAAATAGTCGCATTTTCACATTATTTTCATGAATTTTTTTCACACTTATTGTCACCATGATAAACATTTACATTTCAGAAAAGAGCAAATAAATGTACCAGTTTAGCGATAAATTAAGAAATGCCTACGAGAGTCTCATGATGCCTTTAGCGATTTACCAGGTCATTGACGGAAAAGTCGTGACCATTCTTGTCTCTGATGGATTCTGTCAGTTAAAGAAGGATTCTCGTGAACACCTCACCTCTTCTTTAACAAACAGTATGTTTAAACGCGTTGATCCCGCTTATGCTGGCAAGCTTGCTAAACAATATGCGGCTTTTACTAACCATGAAAGCAAATATGATGTTATTTATTGCTCCAATGATGTTGATGGTAAAAGTACTCTTATTCATGCTGTTGGACACTGGCAGACCATGCCTGATCGTACTAAATTGGCTTTCCTTCATTATCTTGATTTAACAGCATCCGTCGCCTTCATAAACGAAGAATCACAAAAGTATCATAAAGAACAGGAGGAGCATTTCTATATTGATCCCCTTACCAAACTTCCTAATATCAATTACCTGCATGAATTTGGTGAAGAAAAGATCGAAGCCATCAGACTCAATAAGAATAAACCGTTATTACTCTTCTTCGATGTTTGTGCTATGCAGAATTACAATGATCAATATGGTTATAAAGCTGGTGATGAACTTCTTAAACTAACCGCTAATATTTTAAAAACATATTATCCTAATAGCTTTATTATTCGAAATCCTAATGATCACTTTATCGTCTTAACAAAATCAACCCCTTATGATGAAATGATCACCAAAACCATCAGTGATGAAATCATCAAAAAAGCGGAAGGAAATACATTAGGCATTAAAGCTGGTCTTTGCCTGATCACCCCTGATGATAATATCTATTCCGGTATTGAGCACGCCCGCCGTGCTCTCAAAACAATTGGAAATGATCGCAATATTCATGCTGTATATTACTCTTCAGCCATTGAATTGGAATATCAGCGCAGACAATTCTTTATTGACCATTTTGATGATGCCCTGAAAAATCATTATATCCAGGTATATTATCATCGCATCGTCAATAGCCAGAGCCAAGCGATCGTTTCTCATGAAGCATTAGCTAGATGGATTGATCCTGGCCAGGGATTTATTTCCCCAGGCGAGTTCATTCCCATTCTCACCAAGTATCATCTCACATATAAATGAGATCTCTACGTAGTTGAACAAGTCTGCAAAGATATTCAACAGCGAAAAGCAGCAAGACAACCTCTCAACCATGTTTCCATCAACTTGTCAGCGCAAGATTTCGATCACAAGAACATGTTTAAGTCAGTTGACGATATCCTTAAAAAATATCATATCCCAGTTTCTATGATCACCATTGAAATCACCGAACAGGATATTGCCCAAGCAAGTGAGTACTTTAATAAACAATTAAATGCTTTTTTCAAACACGGCTATACCATATGGGTTGATGACTTCGGCAGTGGTTATTCTAATCTCAATATCCTTACCCGTTATCATTTCCATCTCATCAAGATCGATCAATCTTTTATCCGTGATTTATGCGAAAACCACGAAGCCAATAAAGTCATTATTCAAGCAATAATAGCATCCTGTCAGAAGTTAGGTATTCATACTTTATGTGAAGGCGTTGAAACAGAAAAACAATATCAATTCGTTAAAGAAGCTGGTGTTAATTATATCCAAGGCTTTTACTTCTATAAACCTGTACCACTAACAGAATTCTAAATAGTTACGATCCCTCACGGGATCGTTTTTTTATCCATATCTCTTATTCACATAAACGGTGACTTTCTTCTTTGCTCAGAGCTCTTTTCCACCATCATTGTGCGTTTCTCCTGCTCTTTTTATGCTTATCCACAGTGATAGTGGAGTATTTGTTTTTCTGAATGTGTTAGTCACTGCCTTGGTGGATAAACATGATTATCAGAAATGATGTTCACATTTCATGGGCGCAATTAAAAAAGCGTGAGGTATAAATCTCACGCAAAACAAAAGCACCTCATCTGAGGTGCTATCGACCGGCAGCGTTCTATTGTCGCCATTTCTGACTATCGTCGACGCTGTGATGCTTAACTTCCGTGTTCGGCATGGGTACGGGTGTCTCCATCACGCCATCGCTACCGGATCTCAGGATCTCCCCTGAAAACCGCACACAATCTCTTCTCTGGTCAAGTCCTCGGCCTATTAGTGCCGGTCCGCTGAACATGTCGCCATGCTTTCACTCCCGGTCTATCAACCTTATCGTCTTTAAGGGGCCTTACTTGCTAAGCAACGGGAGGTCTCATCTTGGAGGGGGCTTCACGCTTAGATGCCTTCAGCGCTTATCCCTTCCGGACTTGGCTACCCAGCTGTGCCACTGGCGTGACAACTGGTCCACCATCGGTCCGTCCACCCCGGTCCTCTCGTACTGAGGGCAGCTCTCCTCAGACCTCCTGCGCCCACGACAGATAGGGACCGAACTGTCTCACGACGTTCTGAACCCAGCTCGCGTACCGCTTTAATGGGCGAACAGCCCAACCCTTGGAACCGACTTCAGCTCCAGGATGCGATGAGCCGACATCGAGGTGCCAAACCTCCCCGTCGATGTGAACTCTTGGGGGAGATCAGCCTGTTATCCCCAGGGTAGCTTTTATCCGTTGAGCGACGGCCCTTCCATGCGGTACCGCCGGATCACTAAGCCCGACTTTCGTCCCTGCTCGACCTGTTTGTCTCGCAGTCAGACACCCTTATGCCTTTGCGCTCGATGCGTGGTTTCCATCCACGCTGAGGGTATCTTTGGGCGCCTCCGTTACTCTTTGGGAGGCGACCGCCCCAGTCAAACTGCCCGGCTGACACTGTCCCGTACGCGGCTTACGCGTCCCGGTTAGAACCTAAGTGCACGAGGGGTGGTATCCCAACAGCGGCTCCTCGGATCCTGGCGAACCCGTCTCACAGCCTCCCACCTATCCTGTACGTCATGCACCCAGGCCCAATGTCGGCCTGCAGTGAAGCTCCATGGGGTCTTTCCGTCTAGTCGCGGGCAACCTGCATCTTCACAGGTACTAAGACTTCACCGAGTCTGCAGCCGAGACAGCGCCCAAATCGTTACGCCTTTCGTGCGGGTCAGAACTTACCTGACAAGGAATTTCGCTACCTTAGGACCGTTATAGTTACGGCCGCCGTTTACTGGGGCTTCGTATCATGGCTTCGCTTTCGCTGACCACTCCTCTTGACCTTCCAGCACCGGGCAGGCGTCACCCCCTATACTTCGGCTTGCGCCTTCGCAGAGAGCTGTGTTTTTGGTAAACAGTCGCTTGGGCCATTTTTCTGCGGCTCCGAAGAGCACCCCTTCTCCCTAAGTTACGGGGTCATTTTGCAGAGTTCCTTAGCTGCAGTTCTCTCGCTCACCTTGGGATTCTCTCCCTGCCCATGTGTGTCCATTTTCGGTACGGGCCTTCAGAAATTTGTGCTAGAAGCTTTTCCTGGAAGTCTGCTTCACGCTTTTCCGTACTTGCCGCAGCTTTCCGTATGCGTCACGCCTTCGCCTTATGTGATGCGCATTTCACTGCATCACGGCTACCTCGCTTGCCCCGGCTCTTCCGTCCGCCGGTTGCGCTAGCCTTCTCCGTCACTCCATCGCTCCCTGAAGGGTACAGGAATCTCCGCCTGTCTTCCATCGGATACGCCTTTCGGCCTCTCCTTAGGTCCCGACTCTCCCAGAGCGGACGAACCTTCCTCTGGAGACCTTGGGCCATCGGTGTGCGGGATTCTCACCCGCATCTCGCTACTCACGCCGGCATTCTCTCTTCCATCCGCTCCTCGGGCCCTTTCGGTCCCGCTTCTCCGCCGGATGGAACGCTCCCCTACCATATTTTCATATCCATAGCTTCGGTGTCATGCTTAGCCCCGGTAAATTATCGGCGCAGGGTCATTCGACTAGTGAGCTGTTACGCACTCTTTGAAGGATGGCTGCTTCTGAGCCAACCTCCTAGTTGTCTCCACGTCCCCACTTCCTTTTCCACTTGGCATGCACTTTGGGACCTTAGCTGATGGTCTGGGCTGTTTCCCTCTTGTCCGCGGACCTTATCACCCGCAGACTGACTGCCGCGACTGGACGTGCGACATTCGGAGTTTGATTATGCTCAGTACCTCGGGATGAGGCCATCGCATATTCAGTGCTCTACCTTCGCATGCCGTCTCGCGACGCTAGCCCTAAAGCTATTTCGGGGAGAACCAGCTATCTCCGGGTTCGTTTGGAATTTCACCCCTAGCCACAGATCATCCGCCAACGTTTCAACGGGGGTCGGTTCGGTCCTCCATCGGGTCTCACCCCGACTTCAACCTGTCCATGGCTAGATCACCCGGTTTCGGGTCTGCTCCTCCAGACTCTCGCCCTATTAAGACTCGCTTTCGCTTCGGCTCCGCATATCCTGCTTAGCCTCGCCTGGAAAAGCAACTCGCCGGCTCATTCTACAAAAGGCACGCCATCACCCTTTGACGGGCTCTGACTTCTTGTAGGCATATGGTTTCTGGTTCTCTTTCACTCCCCTCCCGGGGTTCTTTTCACCTTTCCCTCACGGTACTGGTTCGCTATCGGTCACACAGGAGTCTTTAGCCTTTCGGGATGGTCCCCGATGCTTCCGACAGGATTTCTCGTGTCCCGCCGTACTCAGGATCTCCGCTCGCTAAACCTCGGTTTCGCCTACGGGTCTCTCACCCTCTCTGGATGTCCTTCCCATGACATTCGGCTGCCGAGGCCTTCGCTTTGTGCGGGTCCTTCTACCCCATCATATGATGGTTTGGGCTCCTCCGCTTTCGCTCGCCGCTACTTACGGAATCTCGTTTGATTTCTTTTCCTGCAGGTACTTAGATGTTTCAGTTCCCTGCGTCTCGCCTCTCTCCAGCTATGTATTCGCTGAAGGATGCATGAGTCTTGCTCATGCGGGTTTCCCCATTCGGACATCACCGGATCATCGCCTGCTTACGGCTCCCCGATGCATTTCGGTGTTTGCTCCGTCCTTCTTCGCCTCTGTGTGCCCAGGCTTCCGCCATACGCCCTTTCTTTCTTGACCTGAAAGTTGATATGAATAAGCTTGAGTTTACTGACTGTTATTCTTGATCTAACTGTTTCTCTTGTTTATCTTAGCTTTTGCCCACTATACCAGATTCTAGACCTTTGATGTTTCTCTGATCTTATCCTTATATAGTGTTTGCAGGAAGTCTTACTAATTTGAATTAATAAGTCTTCTCTTTGCTTTTGATTGTATGCGGTTTTCAAGGGTCTTCCTTCTCTGCAAAGCAGAGAAAACCGAAAAGAAACACTCTTTTCTCCCTAGAAAGGAGGTGATCCATCCCCACGTTCCCGTAGGGATACCTTGTTACGACTTCACCCCAATCATCGGCCCCACCTTAGACAGCTCTCTCCTTGCGGTTGAGCCACCGGCTTCGGGTGTTGCTGACTCTCATGGTGTGACGGGCGGTGTGTACAAGGCCCGAGAACGTATTCACCGCGGCATGCTGATCCGCGATTACTAGCGATTCCAGCTTCGTGCAGTCGAGTTGCAGACTGCAGTCCGAACTGAGAACGGGTTTCTGGGCTCTGCTCAACCTCGCGGTCTCGCTTCCCTCTGCTCCGTCCATTGTAGCACGTGTGTGGCCCAGGTCATAAGGGGCATGATGATTTGACGTCATCCCCGCCTTCCTCCTCCTTGCAGAGGCAGTCTCGCCAGAGTCCCCAACTCAATGCTGGCAACTGGCGACAGGGGTTGCGCTCGTTGCGGGACTTAACCCAACATCTCACGACACGAGCTGACGACAACCATGCACCACCTGTCTTCTCTATAGCTATGAGGAGATCTCTCTCCCTTTTAGATCGATGTCAAGACCTGGTAAGGTTCTTCGCGTTGCTTCGAATTAAACCACATGCTCCACCGCTTGTGCGGGCCCCCGTCAATTCCTTTGAGTTTCATTCTTGCGAACGTACTACTCAGGCGCGATACTTATTGCGTTGACTGCAGCACCGGGATCTGACTCCCGACACTTAGTATCGATCGTTTACGGCGTGGACTACTAGGGTATCTAATCCTATTTGCTCCCCACGCTTTCGGGACTGAGCGTCAGTTGCGGACCAGACCGTCGCCTTCGCCACTGGTGTTCCTCCATATATCTACGCATTTCACCGCTACACATGGAATTCCACGATCCTCTTCCGCACTCCAGTGATCCGGTTTCCGGGGCTTCCCGAAGTTTAGCTTCGGGCTTTCACCTCCAGACCTGTATCACCGCCTGCTCCCTCTTTACGCCCAATGATTCCGGATAACGCTCGCCACCTACGTATTACCGCGGCTGCTGGCACGTAGTTAGCCGTGGCTTTCTATGTTCGGTACCGTCACTCGCATGGCATTTCCTCCATCCGACGTTCTTCCCGTACAACAGAACTTTACGACCCGAAGGCCTTCTTCGTTCACGCGGCGTTGCTCGGTCAGGATTTCCCCCATTGCCGAAAATTCCCTACTGCTGCCTCCCGTAGGAGTCTGGGCCGTGTCTCAGTCCCAGTGTGGCCGTCCGCCCTCTCAGGCCGGCTAAGTATCGTCGCCTTGGTGGGCCGTTGCCCCGCCAACCAGCTAATACTGCATAGGTCCATCCCCCCGCTGACCATCCGGTCATTTAGCGCATCCAGGATGCCCTGAATGCGTCTATGCGGTCTTAGCAGCCGTTTCCAGCTGTTGTCCCCCTCGGAGGGGCAGGTTACCTATGTTCTCCTCACCCGTTCGCCACTGAGCACCAAGGTGCTCCGTTCGACTTGCATGTATTAGGCACGCCGCCAGCGTTCATCCTGAGCCAGGATCAAACTCTCCATTGTTTATGAATGGAGCTTTGAATAAGCTCTTTAAATTACTTCTGACTATTTGTTTCCGGTGTTTTGTTCACCGCTCAAAAATGAGTTCTTTGACGTGTTTCTTTTCAGTTTTCAATGTTCTGCGTGCCGGCCTTCGTCAGCCGACTCGTCTATAATACCTCAAAGTGCGGCACTTGTAAAGCCTTTTTGCATAAATTCATTACTTTTTGTTACTATTCACGGTTAGATATAGTTGATATATAAAGTTGTACCTAAAAAGAGCACGGAACGGTGCCCGTGATACGGCCTTGTTTTAATTGTAGTAAAGAGGTATGTAAAATGTATACACAGCGAAATGAAGCATGATGTTAAATCTGATTTCAGGTAATGGCTATGATACCTTATTCCACCATTATAACGGTTTGTCGATTCTCAGGAGAGATCTTCCCCTGAGAATATTTCTTTTACCGTTATTGGATCACCTTCATAAAGTCGTATCATTGCATAGATCTCATTTATTCCGTTTTTCCTGCAGGTTTCTATATACGTTTTGGCATCTGCGTAATACTGAGCGTTTTGAATATTTTGGAACTGTCCTGATGATCGCATATGGCTTTTTACGACTCTAAGTCCGCGTTCTGCGCAATTATTGGTTGTCGGAAGAGTGAAATCATTTACCCAAGCAAAGTAATTATCATAATAATCACGTATACGCTTAATTAGCGTCTTCTCGGATCTTCCAAAGTATGCATCATAATCTTTTTTGTTTCTCTTTTCCGCTCGGTTGAGTATATCATTAACTTTTTTGTTAAAGTTTTCAATAAATTCATCACTAAAGCGAGTCTCTCCCTTGTTTATGGCTTCTTTGCGTTTGTGGATGGTATCGGAAATAAGATCTTTCAGTTCCATAAGCTCATCATGTTTTGTATCAATAGCGATTTTTTTGAGGTCACGCTGAAGGTGCTGATTGCATTCAAGGTTGCCAAACTTGAATTTAGCGTTATAGTTCACTTTATTGTGATCATGCATCGTTTTTTGCTCTTCAGTGAGTAGTGTTAGGACTTTGTCTTCTTCAATCCCTTCAAGATCTTTCTTCTCATGAGCCGTATAATATGAGAGTGTTTCATCTCCGTAAAAGCGCAGGCAGCCTTTCTTTGTATTAATATTGATAACAGTGTCATCCCAATATACGAGAGTTCTTTGGAGCATTAGATTCTTTAAAACTATACGGAACTCAGATAACTTTTTTGATGCAATCATAGGAAGTTTTGCAAGGTAGCCTTCTGACGGACTTATTTCTCCGTTTGTGATCCCCTCAAAAAAGGTTTTAACCTTGTTAATAGGAACATTGCAGGTATTCATTAGCGATAAGCCAACGGCCTGTACTGCCGTCCCATAGTGACAGGCTGATCTTTCATTAGGCTTCAGGCCAAGAAAAAATGTAGTCCCGCAGCTTCCGCATTTGTATTGATAGAAAACCTTTTTGAGGTTTATAGGCTTGATGCTAATAGTTTTCTCATATACAGCTTTAGTTTTGCCGGTGAAAACAAGTTCATGAGAACCACATTTCGGACACTCAGTTGCATCATCTGCCACATATTCAATTTCTTCGTCAATATCATCAGGAATACCGAGTTCACTTTTAGAATGTCCTGGCTGACCTCCAATTTTTCTGTCAGTAGGCTCTCTGGAATTGATGCTTGAGTTATATTTTGCTTTTCCTATAGGAGTAGACGCAGTAGGAATACCAACGGTAGTTGAGTCATGATTGCTTATGGCATTAAGATATTCAATCTTGTCTTTCAGTCTGTTAATTTCATCATTAAGATTTCTAATCATTTCATCTTTTTCAAGACAAAGCTGCTTTAATTTTGCGATTCTGTTATCCCTGTATTCAAGCTTCTGTTTTTTGGATTTCAGTTCTTCATTACAATCGTAAAGTCTTGTTTTAAGGTCACCAATCTTTTTGCATGCTTTATCATATTTTACTGATAGTGTTCCTAAAGAATCCATTGATTTACTCCTTGTTAATCATCATTATTAAGAATTGATTCAATTCTATTGATCTTGCTGGTAAGCTTTCTATTAGCCGCCTTAAGCTGTTTGATCTCATCATCTCTGCTTGCAATAATTTTTTGCATATCCTCAACCATCTTTTTATAGGTTCTTCTGCCGCTTGCTTTTTCTTCATTTTCAGCTGTATTTTTATCAGGATTAGGCTTTCTCCCTCGCTTTTTGCTTGAAGGAATAATTTCTCCAGTTTCCTCGTCTACAACGCCAAGGTATTTGCGTTTTGCTCTAGGCTGTTTGAGCTCAGGATTCCAAACTGAAACAGATTCATAAGCATATTTCTTGCCAGTTTTCTTGTTTGTCACATAAACAATTGCCATCTTTTCTCACCCCCTTGTTACTATATACAGTATATCATATAACTAGCTTAAAATAAATAGTAATTTACATATAATTTAAATTTATTAGAGACTATGTTTGCTGAAATTATCAAGAAAAAGAGAATACTTTTTTGGTTGTCAGGAATAAGACACTTGAATTGTTAATACATGACTATAAATCACTTTAAAAGTTATAATAAAAGGGTATCCCATATATGGATATACCCCTAAATAAAGACATTATTCAATTTTTAATCTTTCAGCACTGTGAATAGTAACTACTTTTTGTTACTATTCACGGTTAGATATAGTTGATATATAAAGTTGTACCTAAAAAGAGCACGGAACGGTGCCCGTGATACGGCCTTGTTTTAATTGTAGTAAAGAGGTATATAAAATGTATACATAGCGAAATGAAGCAGGATGTTAAATCTGATTTCAGGTAATGGCTATGATACCTTATTCCACCATTATAACGGTTTGTCGATTCTCAGGAGAGAGCTTCCCCTGAGAATATTTCTTTTACCGTTATTGGATCACCTTCATAAAGTCGAATCATTGCATAGATCTCATTTATTCCGTTTTTCCTGCAGGTTTCTATATACGTTTTGGCATCTGCGTAATACTGAGCGTTTTGAATATTTTGGAACTGTCCTGATGATCGCATATGGCTTTTTACGACTCTAAGTCCGCGTTCGCTCAGGTTATTGGTTGTCGGAAGAGTGAAATCACTTACCCAAGCAAAGTAATTATCATAATAATCACGTATACGCTTAATTAGCGTCTTCTCGGATCTTCCAAAGTATGCATCATAATCTTTTTTGTTTCTCTTTTCTGCTCGGTTGAGAATATCATTAACTTTTTTGTTAAAGTCTTCAATAAATTCATCACTAAAGCGAGTCTCTCCCTTGTTTATGGCTTCTTTGCGTTTGTGGATGGTATCGGAAATAAGATCTTTCAGTTCCAAAAGCTCATCATGTTTTGTATCAATAGCGATTTTTTTGAGGTCACGCTGAAGGTGCTGATTGCATTCAAGGTTGCCAAACTTGAATTTCGCGTTATAGTTCACTTTATTGTGATCATGCATCGTTTTTTGCTCTTCAGTGAGTAGTGTTAGGACTTTGTCTTCTTCAATCCCTTCAAGATCTTTCTTCTCATGAGCCGTATAATATGAGAGTGTTTCATCTCCGTAAAAGCGCAGGCAGCCTTTCTTTGTATTAATATTGATAACAGTGTCATCCCAATATACGAGAGTTCTTTGGAGCATTAGATTCTTTAAAACTATACGGAACTCAGATAACTTTTTTGATGCAATCATAGGAAGTTTTGCAAGGTAGCCTTCTGACGGACTTATTTCTCCGTTTGTGATCCCCTCAAAAAAGGTTTTAACCTTGTTAATAGGAACATTGCAGGTATTCATTAGCGATAAGCCAACGGCCTGTACTGCCGTCCCATAGTGACAGGTTGATCTTTCATTAGGCTTCAGGCCAAGAAAAAATGTAGTCCCGCAGCTTCCGCATTTGTATTGATAGAAAACCTTTTTGAGGTTTATAGGCTTGATGCTAATAGTTTTCTCATATACAGCTTTAGTTTTGCCGGTGAAAACAAGTTCATGAGAACCACATTTCGGACACTCAGTTGCATCATCTGCCACATATTCAATTTCTTCGTCAATATCATCAGGAATACTGAGTTCACTTTTAGAATGTCCTGGCTGACCTCCGATTTTTCTGTCAGTAGGCTCTCTGGAATTGATGCTTGAGTTATATTTTGCTTTTCCTATAGGAGTAGACGCAGTAGGAATACCAACAGTAGTTGAGTCATGATTGCTTATGGCATTAAGATATTCAATCTTGTCTTTCAGTCTGCTAATTTCATTATTAAGATTTCTAATCATTTCATCTTTTTCAAGACAAAGCTGCTTTAATTTTGCAATTTTGTTATCCCTGTATTCAAGCTTCTGTTTTTTGGATTTCAGTTCTTCATTACAATCGTAAAGTCTTGTTTTAAGGTCACCAATCTTTTTGCATGCTTTATCATATTTTACTGATAGTGTTCCTAAAGAATCCATTGATTTACTCCTTGTTAATCATCATTATTAAGAATTGATTCAATTCTATTGATCTTGCTGGTAAGCTTTCTATTAGCCGCCTTAAGCTGTTTGATCTCATCATCTCTGCTTGCAATAATTTTTTGCATATCCTCAACCATCTTTTTATAGGTTCTTCTGCCGCTTGCTTTTTCTTCATTTTCAGCTGTATTTTTATCAGGATTAGGCTTTCTCCCTCGCTTTTTGCTTGAAGGAATAATTTCTCCAGTTTCCTCGTCTACAACGCCAAGGTATTTGCGTTTTGCTCTAGGCTGTTTGAGCTCAGGATTCCAAACTGAAACAGATTCATAAGCATATTTCTTGCCTGTTTTCTTGTTTGTCACATAAACAATTGCCATCTTTTCTCACCTCCTTGTTACTATATACAGTATATCATATAACTAGCTTAAAATAAATAGTAATTTACATATAATTTAAATTTATTAGAGACTATGTTTGCCGAAATTATCAAGAAAAAGAGAATACTTTTTTTGTTGTCAGGAATAAGACACTTGAATTGTTAATACATGACTATAAATCACTTTAAAAGTTATAATAAAAGGGTATCCCATATATGGATATACCCCTAAATAAAGACATTATTCAATTTTTAATCTTTCAACACTGTGAATAGTAACACTTTTTTGTATCTCGTCAATTGATTTCCGAAATTCCAGTTAGATATTTCTAACGTGAATTCTATCATTCACTTATTAATCCTTATGTTTTTTATGAATTTAGTTATTCAGTTATTTTAAAATGTGATAAAATTTCATGATATTAAAGTGTTAAACTAAATGCGATTTGGAGGTAAGAACAAAAAAAGATGATGAGTTAACGCCCTGGAAAAGCTTCTCATCATCTGTCCAACAAGACAATATGACAGTAATACACACCACGCCTGTTTTCAAGTATAAAAGTTTAAATATGCATTTATGTGATGGTTCCTTTTCCTTCAAAGAGCTCATTAGAAATTCTGCTAGCGCAGTGCCAGTTTGTAAAAAATTCTGGCAGTGATTTCACTCAGGGTTTCTATTTTTTATAAACCAACCCCATTAGAAGACTTATAAAATCTCATTGCGGTCCAACTGGATCGCTTTTTCTTATTGTTTTAAACATTTGTTAGATGAAAACGTTAGTCACTGCCTTGGTGGATAAATCTGATTATCAGAAATGATGTTCACATTTCATGGGCGCAATTAAAAAAGCGTGAGGTATAAATCTCACGCAAAACAAAAGCACCTCATCTGAGGTGCTATCGACCGGCAGCGTTCTATTGTCGCCATTGCTGACTATCGTCGACGCTGTGATGCTTAACTTCCGTGTTCGGCATGGGTACGGGTGTCTCCATCACGCCATCGCTACCGGATCTCAGGATCTCCCCTGAAAACCGCACACAATCTCTTCTCTGGTCAAGTCCTCGGCCTATTAGTGCCGGTCCGCTGAACATGTCGCCATGCTTTCACTCCCGGTCTATCAACCTTATCGTCTTTAAGGGGCCTTACTTGCTAAGCAACGGGAGGTCTCATCTTGGAGGGGGCTTCACGCTTAGATGCCTTCAGCGCTTATCCCTTCCGGACTTGGCTACCCAGCTGTGCCACTGGCGTGACAACTGGTCCACCATCGGTCCGTCCACCCCGGTCCTCTCGTACTGAGGGCAGCTCTCCTCAGACCTCCTGCGCCCACGACAGATAGGGACCGAACTGTCTCACGACGTTCTGAACCCAGCTCGCGTACCGCTTTAATGGGCGAACAGCCCAACCCTTGGAACCGACTTCAGCTCCAGGATGCGATGAGCCGACATCGAGGTGCCAAACCTCCCCGTCGATGTGAACTCTTGGGGGAGATCAGCCTGTTATCCCCAGGGTAGCTTTTATCCGTTGAGCGACGGCCCTTCCATGCGGTACCGCCGGATCACTAAGCCCGACTTTCGTCCCTGCTCGACCTGTTTGTCTCGCAGTCAGACACCCTTATGCCTTTGCGCTCGATGCGTGGTTTCCATCCACGCTGAGGGTATCTTTGGGCGCCTCCGTTACTCTTTGGGAGGCGACCGCCCCAGTCAAACTGCCCGGCTGACACTGTCCCGTACGCGGCTTACGCGTCCCGGTTAGAACCTAAGTGCACGAGGGGTGGTATCCCAACAGCGGCTCCTCGGATCCTGGCGAACCCGTCTCACAGCCTCCCACCTATCCTGTACGTCATGCACCCAGGCCCAATGTCGGCCTGCAGTGAAGCTCCATGGGGTCTTTCCGTCTAGTCGCGGGCAACCTGCATCTTCACAGGTACTAAGACTTCACCGAGTCTGCAGCCGAGACAGCGCCCAAATCGTTACGCCTTTCGTGCGGGTCAGAACTTACCTGACAAGGAATTTCGCTACCTTAGGACCGTTATAGTTACGGCCGCCGTTTACTGGGGCTTCGTATCATGGCTTCGCTTTCGCTGACCACTCCTCTTGACCTTCCAGCACCGGGCAGGCGTCACCCCCTATACTTCGGCTTGCGCCTTCGCAGAGAGCTGTGTTTTTGGTAAACAGTCGCTTGGGCCATTTTTCTGCGGCTCCGAAGAGCACCCCTTCTCCCTAAGTTACGGGGTCATTTTGCAGAGTTCCTTAGCTGCAGTTCTCTCGCTCACCTTGGGATTCTCTCCCTGCCCATGTGTGTCCATTTTCGGTACGGGCCTTCAGAAATTTGTGCTAGAAGCTTTTCCTGGAAGTCTGCTTCACGCTTTTCCGTACTTGCCGCAGCTTTCCGTATGCGTCACGCCTTCGCCTTATGTGATGCGCATTTCACTGCATCACGGCTACCTCGCTTGCCCCGGCTCTTCCGTCCGCCGGTTGCGCTAGCCTTCTCCGTCACTCCATCGCTCCCTGAAGGGTACAGGAATCTCCGCCTGTCTTCCATCGGATACGCCTTTCGGCCTCTCCTTAGGTCCCGACTCTCCCAGAGCGGACGAACCTTCCTCTGGAGACCTTGGGCCATCGGTGTGCGGGATTCTCACCCGCATCTCGCTACTCACGCCGGCATTCTCTCTTCCATCCGCTCCTCGGGCCCTTTCGGTCCCGCTTCTCCGCCGGATGGAACGCTCCCCTACCATATTTTCATATCCATAGCTTCGGTGTCATGCTTAGCCCCGGTAAATTATCGGCGCAGGGTCATTCGACTAGTGAGCTGTTACGCACTCTTTGAAGGATGGCTGCTTCTGAGCCAACCTCCTAGTTGTCTCCACGTCCCCACTTCCTTTTCCACTTGGCATGCACTTTGGGACCTTAGCTGATGGTCTGGGCTGTTTCCCTCTTGTCCGCGGACCTTATCACCCGCAGACTGACTGCCGCGACTGGACGTGCGACATTCGGAGTTTGATTATGCTCAGTACCTCGGGATGAGGCCATCGCATATTCAGTGCTCTACCTTCGCATGCCGTCTCGCGACGCTAGCCCTAAAGCTATTTCGGGGAGAACCAGCTATCTCCGGGTTCGTTTGGAATTTCACCCCTAGCCACAGATCATCCGCCAACGTTTCAACGGGGGTCGGTTCGGTCCTCCATCGGGTCTCACCCCGACTTCAACCTGTCCATGGCTAGATCACCCGGTTTCGGGTCTGCTCCTCCAGACTCTCGCCCTATTAAGACTCGCTTTCGCTTCGGCTCCGCATATCCTGCTTAGCCTCGCCTGGAAAAGCAACTCGCCGGCTCATTCTACAAAAGGCACGCCATCACCCTTTGACGGGCTCTGACTTCTTGTAGGCATATGGTTTCTGGTTCTCTTTCACTCCCCTCCCGGGGTTCTTTTCACCTTTCCCTCACGGTACTGGTTCGCTATCGGTCACACAGGAGTCTTTAGCCTTTCGGGATGGTCCCCGATGCTTCCGACAGGATTTCTCGTGTCCCGCCGTACTCAGGATCTCCGCTCGCTAAACCTCGGTTTCGCCTACGGGTCTCTCACCCTCTCTGGATGTCCTTCCCATGACATTCGGCTGCCGAGGCCTTCGCTTTGTGCGGGTCCTTCTACCCCATCATATGATGGTTTGGGCTCCTCCGCTTTCGCTCGCCGCTACTTACGGAATCTCGTTTGATTTCTTTTCCTGCAGGTACTTAGATGTTTCAGTTCCCTGCGTCTCGCCTCTCTCCAGCTATGTATTCGCTGAAGGATGCATGAGTCTTGCTCATGCGGGTTTCCCCATTCGGACATCACCGGATCATCGCCTGCTTACGGCTCCCCGATGCATTTCGGTGTTTGCTCCGTCCTTCTTCGCCTCTGTGTGCCCAGGCTTCCGCCATACGCCCTTTCTTTCTTGACCTGAAAGTTGATATGAATAAGCTTGAGTTTACTGACTGTTATTCTTGATCTAACTGTTTCTCTTGTTTATCTTAGCTTTTGCCCACTATACCAGATTCTAGACCTTTGATGTTTCTCTGATCTTATCCTTATATAGTGTTTGCAGGAAGTCTTACTAATCTTAATTAATAAGTCTTCTCTTTGCTTTTGATTGTATGCGGTTTTCAAGGGTCTTCCTTCTCTGCAAAGCAGAGAAAACCGAAAAGAAACACTCTTTTCTCCCTAGAAAGGAGGTGATCCATCCCCACGTTCCCGTAGGGATACCTTGTTACGACTTCACCCCAATCATCGGCCCCACCTTAGACAGCTCTCTCCTTGCGGTTGAGCCACCGGCTTCGGGTGTTGCTGACTCTCATGGTGTGACGGGCGGTGTGTACAAGGCCCGAGAACGTATTCACCGCGGCATGCTGATCCGCGATTACTAGCGATTCCAGCTTCGTGCAGTCGAGTTGCAGACTGCAGTCCGAACTGAGAACGGGTTTCTGGGCTCTGCTCAACCTCGCGGTCTCGCTTCCCTCTGCTCCGTCCATTGTAGCACGTGTGTGGCCCAGGTCATAAGGGGCATGATGATTTGACGTCATCCCCGCCTTCCTCCTCCTTGCAGAGGCAGTCTCGCCAGAGTCCCCAACTCAATGCTGGCAACTGGCGACAGGGGTTGCGCTCGTTGCGGGACTTAACCCAACATCTCACGACACGAGCTGACGACAACCATGCACCACCTGTCTTCTCTATAGCTATGAGGAGATCTCTCTCCCTTTTAGATCGATGTCAAGACCTGGTAAGGTTCTTCGCGTTGCTTCGAATTAAACCACATGCTCCACCGCTTGTGCGGGCCCCCGTCAATTCCTTTGAGTTTCATTCTTGCGAACGTACTACTCAGGCGCGATACTTATTGCGTTGACTGCAGCACCGGGATCTGACTCCCGACACTTAGTATCGATCGTTTACGGCGTGGACTACTAGGGTATCTAATCCTATTTGCTCCCCACGCTTTCGGGACTGAGCGTCAGTTGCGGACCAGACCGTCGCCTTCGCCACTGGTGTTCCTCCATATATCTACGCATTTCACCGCTACACATGGAATTCCACGATCCTCTTCCGCACTCCAGTGATCCGGTTTCCGGGGCTTCCCGAAGTTTAGCTTCGGGCTTTCACCTCCAGACCTGTATCACCGCCTGCTCCCTCTTTACGCCCAATGATTCCGGATAACGCTCGCCACCTACGTATTACCGCGGCTGCTGGCACGTAGTTAGCCGTGGCTTTCTATGTTCGGTACCGTCACTCGCATGGCATTTCCTCCATCCGACGTTCTTCCCGTACAACAGAACTTTACGACCCGAAGGCCTTCTTCGTTCACGCGGCGTTGCTCGGTCAGGGTTTCCCCCATTGCCGAAAATTCCCTACTGCTGCCTCCCGTAGGAGTCTGGGCCGTGTCTCAGTCCCAGTGTGGCCGTCCGCCCTCTCAGGCCGGCTAAGTATCGTCGCCTTGGTGGGCCGTTGCCCCGCCAACTAGCTAATACTGCATAGGTCCATCCCCCCGCTGACCATACGGTCATTTAGCGCATCCAGGATGCCCTGAATGCGTCTATGCGGTCTTAGCAGCCGTTTCCAGCTGTTGTCCCCCTCGGAGGGGCAGGTTACCTATGTTCTCCTCACCCGTTCGCCACTGAGCACCAAGGTGCTCCGTTCGACTTGCATGTATTAGGCACGCCGCCAGCGTTCATCCTGAGCCAGGATCAAACTCTCCATTGTTTATGAATGGAGCTTTGAATAAGCTCATTAAATTACTTCTGACTATTTGTTTTCGGTGTTTTGTTCACCGCTCAAAAATGAGTTCTTTGACGTGTTTCTTTTCAGTTTTCAATGTTCTGCATTGCGCTCCTTTCCGGAGTGCTCGCTTATATTACCCCAGTTTCAGGACAATTGCAAGACATTTTTTAAATAAATTGATCCATTATTTTAGATATACTGAATTACTATGATAATAGCGACATAATTCAGCTTAAAAAATATCTCAGCTTATCGCTGATATGGATGTAAATGGGAACTTATATTATTATCCATTACTGGTGAATGATTATATGTATTATCAAACTACGCATTTCATTTCTTTAGTGAAGGATTAAAATACGTAAAACCTTCTTTTAAACATATTTACTATAATATGTCATGCACATTCAATGCATATGGGATTGTAAAAACAGATTAAAGTAGTAATAAGACAGCAAAGCCTATCACTTTAAAAAGCAGTCAGGATCAAACACTGACTGCTTACATCTGTTATTCTTTCGCAAGTTTTTTCTTCATATCCTGGTAAAGATCAGAAAGCTTAACAGCTTCCATATCACTTAACATATCCACCTGAATCTTTTCTAAACGCCTATCAAATACGTCTTTAATAGATCTTCCCACCGGACAATTGACATTAGGATGTTCATGCATCTTAAAAAGCGTATGATCTGATTCTTCAACCGCCTGAAATATCATTTTTAAAGTAATCTCATCTGGCTTTTTGGCTAAGTAACTGCCGCCAACTCCCGGTTTAACTGAAACGAGCTGTGCTTTTTTTAATTTACCAAGTATCTTTCGAATGTTGACCGCATTGACACCGGTTGTATCCGCCAATACTTCTGAAGTTATTTTTTCTTCCTGCTCATACTCTTCAATATAGAGAAGAATATGAACTGCGGTAGATAATTTACTTGAAAACATAATGGACCTTCTTATTCTACAACTTTAAAAGTACCCTGCTGTAAAATATGACCACGACCGCCGCGGATAGTTTCATCGGCCCATGTCAGGAAAGCGTAAACCTTATTCGTCTTAAAATCAACGATTTGCGATGCTGTCATACCATCACCTTCAATCCAGTTGATATTATAAACATCTTCTTCAATCTCATAAGCGTAATAAGGTTCAATACCTTCTGGTGCTTCTCCTTCTGCAAGTTCACCAAGAGCTTCCCATTTCAGTTCCTGATCAGATAAATAAGTCATCTGATAATGGGCCCCTGTTTCATACTGTACATCTAATTTTTTGTTCTTTAACTTTTCTGCAATTTTCATATTTGTTATCCTTTCGTTGTTGTTATCTCCGCTACAACTATATCAAACTACTATTGTAGTGTCAACAACTACAACTCATCTAATAAAAAAAGGAGATCGCTCTCCCTATAAAACAAAAGCACCTCATCTGAGGTGCTATCGACCGGCAGCGTTCTATTGTCGCCATTGCTGACTATCGTCGACGCTGTGATGCTTAACTTCCGTGTTCGGCATGGGTACGGGTGTCTCCATCACGCCATCGCTACCGGATCTCAGGATCTCCCCTGAAAACCGCACACAATCTCTTCTCTGGTCAAGTCCTCGGCCTATTAGTGCCGGTCCGCTGAACATGTCGCCATGCTTTCACTCCCGGTCTATCAACCTTATCGTCTTTAAGGGGCCTTACTTGCTAAGCAACGGGAGGTCTCATCTTGGAGGGGGCTTCACGCTTAGATGCCTTCAGCGCTTATCCCTTCCGGACTTGGCTACCCAGCTGTGCCACTGGCGTGACAACTGGTCCACCATCGGTCCGTCCACCCCGGTCCTCTCGTACTGAGGGCAGCTCTCCTCAGACCTCCTGCGCCCACGACAGATAGGGACCGAACTGTCTCACGACGTTCTGAACCCAGCTCGCGTACCGCTTTAATGGGCGAACAGCCCAACCCTTGGAACCGACTTCAGCTCCAGGATGCGATGAGCCGACATCGAGGTGCCAAACCTCCCCGTCGATGTGAACTCTTGGGGGAGATCAGCCTGTTATCCCCAGGGTAGCTTTTATCCGTTGAGCGACGGCCCTTCCATGCGGTACCGCCGGATCACTAAGCCCGACTTTCGTCCCTGCTCGACCTGTATGTCTCGCAGTCAGACACCCTTATGCCTTTGCGCTCGATGCGTGGTTTCCATCCACGCTGAGGGTATCTTTGGGCGCCTCCGTTACTCTTTGGGAGGCGACCGCCCCAGTCAAACTGCCCGGCTGACACTGTCCCGTACGCGGCTTACGCGTCCCGGTTAGAACCTAAGTGCACGAGGGGTGGTATCCCAACAGCGGCTCCTCGGATCCTGGCGAACCCGTCTCGCAGCCTCCCACCTATCCTGTACGTCATGCACCCAGGCCCAATGTCGGCCTGCAGTGAAGCTCCATGGGGTCTTTCCGTCTAGTCGCGGGCAACCTGCATCTTCACAGGTACTAAGACTTCACCGAGTCTGCAGCCGAGACAGCGCCCAAATCGTTACGCCTTTCGTGCGGGTCAGAACTTACCTGACAAGGAATTTCGCTACCTTAGGACCGTTATAGTTACGGCCGCCGTTTACTGGGGCTTCGTATCATGGCTTCGCTTTCGCTGACCACTCCTCTTGACCTTCCAGCACCGGGCAGGCGTCACCCCCTATACTTCGGCTTGCGCCTTCGCAGAGAGCTGTGTTTTTGGTAAACAGTCGCTTGGGCCATTTTTCTGCGGCTCCGAAGAGCACCCCTTCTCCCTAAGTTACGGGGTCATTTTGCAGAGTTCCTTAGCTGCAGTTCTCTCGCTCACCTTGGGATTCTCTCCCTGCCCATGTGTGTCCATTTTCGGTACGGGCCTTCAGAAATTTGTGCTAGAAGCTTTTCCTGGAAGTCTGCTTCACGCTTTTCCGTACTTGCCGCAGCTTTCCGTATGCGTCACGCCTTCGCCTTCTGTGATGCGCATTTCACTGCATCACGGCTACCTCGCTTGCCCCGGCTCTTCCGTCCGCCGGTTGCGCTAGCCTTCTCCGTCACTCCATCGCTCCCTGAAGGGTACAGGAATCTCCGCCTGTCTTCCATCGGATACGCCTTTCGGCCTCTCCTTAGGTCCCGACTCTCCCAGAGCGGACGAACCTTCCTCTGGAGACCTTGGGCCATCGGTGTGCGGGATTCTCACCCGCATCTCGCTACTCACGCCGGCATTCTCTCTTCCATCCGCTCCTCGGGCCCTTTCGGTCCCGCTTCTCCGCCGGATGGAACGCTCCCCTACCATATTTTCATATCCATAGCTTCGGTGTCATGCTTAGCCCCGGTAAATTATCGGCGCAGGGTCATTCGACTAGTGAGCTGTTACGCACTCTTTGAAGGATGGCTGCTTCTGAGCCAACCTCCTAGTTGTCTCCACGTCCCCACTTCCTTTTCCACTTGGCATGCACTTTGGGACCTTAGCTGATGGTCTGGGCTGTTTCCCTCTTGTCCGCGGACCTTATCACCCGCAGACTGACTGCCGCGACTGGACGTGCGACATTCGGAGTTTGATTATGCTCAGTACCTCGGGATGAGGCCATCGCATATTCAGTGCTCTACCTTCGCATGCCGTCTCGCGACGCTAGCCCTAAAGCTATTTCGGGGAGAACCAGCTATCTCCGGGTTCGTTTGGAATTTCACCCCTAGCCACAGATCATCCGCCAACGTTTCAACGGGGGTCGGTTCGGTCCTCCATCGGGTCTCACCCCGACTTCAACCTGTCCATGGCTAGATCACCCGGTTTCGGGTCTGCTCCTCCAGACTCTCGCCCTATTAAGACTCGCTTTCGCTTCGGCTCCGCATATCCTGCTTAGCCTCGCCTGGAAAAGCAACTCGCCGGCTCATTCTACAAAAGGCACGCCATCACCCTTTGACGGGCTCTGACTTCTTGTAGGCATATGGTTTCTGGTTCTCTTTCACTCCCCTCCCGGGGTTCTTTTCACCTTTCCCTCACGGTACTGGTTCGCTATCGGTCACACAGGAGTCTTTAGCCTTTCGGGATGGTCCCCGATGCTTCCGACAGGATTTCTCGTGTCCCGCCGTACTCAGGATCTCCGCTCGCTAAACCTCGGTTTCGCCTACGGGTCTCTCACCCTCTATGGATGTCCTTCCCATGACATTCGGCTGCCAAGGCCTTCGCTTTGTGCGGGTCCTACTACCCCATCTTTCGATGGTTTGGGCTCCTCCGCTTTCGCTCGCCGCTACTTACGGAATCTCGTTTGATTTCTTTTCCTGCAGGTACTTAGATGTTTCAGTTCCCTGCGTCTCGCCTCTCTCCAGCTATGTATTCGCTGAAGGATGCATGAGTCTTGCTCATGCGGGTTTCCCCATTCGGACATCACCGGATCATCGCCTGCTTACGGCTTCCCGATGCATTTCGGTGTTTGCTCCGTCCTTCTTCGCCTCTGTGTGCCCAGGCTTCCGCCATACGCCCTTTCTTTCTTGACCTGAAAGTTGATATGAATAAGCTTGAGTTTACTGACTGTTATTCTTGATCTAACTGTTTCTCTTGTTTATCTTAGCTTTTGCCCACTATACCAGATTCTAGACCTTTGATGTTTCTCTGATCTTATCCTTATATAGTGTTTGCAGGAAGTCTTACTAATCTTAATTAATAAGTCTTCTCTTTGCTTTTGATTGTATGCGGTTTTCAAGGGTCTTCCTTCTCTGCTAAGCAGAGAAAACCGAAAAGAAACACTCATTTCTCCCTAGAAAGGAGGTGATCCATCCCCACGTTCCCGTAGGGATACCTTGTTACGACTTCACCCCAATCATCGGCCCCACCTTAGACAGCTCTCTCCTTGCGGTTGAGCCACCGGCTTCGGGTGTTGCTGACTCTCATGGTGTGACGGGCGGTGTGTACAAGGCCCGAGAACGTATTCACCGCGGCATGCTGATCCGCGATTACTAGCGATTCCAGCTTCGTGCAGTCGAGTTGCAGACTGCAGTCCGAACTGAGAACGGGTTTCTGGGCTCTGCTCAACCTCGCGGTCTCGCTTCCCTCTGCTCCGTCCATTGTAGCACGTGTGTGGCCCAGGTCATAAGGGGCATGATGATTTGACGTCATCCCCGCCTTCCTCCTCCTTGCAGAGGCAGTCTCGCCAGAGTCCCCAACTCAATGCTGGCAACTGGCGACAGGGGTTGCGCTCGTTGCGGGACTTAACCCAACATCTCACGACACGAGCTGACGACAACCATGCACCACCTGTCTTCTCTATAGCTATGAGGAGATCTCTCTCCCTTTTAGATCGATGTCAAGACCTGGTAAGGTTCTTCGCGTTGCTTCGAATTAAACCACATGCTCCACCGCTTGTGCGGGCCCCCGTCAATTCCTTTGAGTTTCATTCTTGCGAACGTACTACTCAGGCGCGATACTTATTGCGTTGACTGCAGCACCGGGATCTGACTCCCGACACTTAGTATCGATCGTTTACGGCGTGGACTACTAGGGTATCTAATCCTATTTGCTCCCCACGCTTTCGGGACTGAGCGTCAGTTGCGGACCAGACCGTCGCCTTCGCCACTGGTGTTCCTCCATATATCTACGCATTTCACCGCTACACATGGAATTCCACGATCCTCTTCCGCACTCCAGTGATCCGGTTTCCGGGGCTTCCCGAAGTTTAGCTTCGGGCTTTCACCTCCAGACCTGTATCACCGCCTGCTCCCTCTTTACGCCCAATGATTCCGGATAACGCTCGCCACCTACGTATTACCGCGGCTGCTGGCACGTAGTTAGCCGTGGCTTTCTATGTTCGGTACCGTCACTCGCATGGCATTTCCTCCATCCGACGTTCTTCCCGTACAACAGAACTTTACGACCCGAAGGCCTTCTTCGTTCACGCGGCGTTGCTCGGTCAGGGTTTCCCCCATTGCCGAAAATTCCCTACTGCTGCCTCCCGTAGGAGTCTGGGCCGTGTCTCAGTCCCAGTGTGGCCGTCCGCCCTCTCAGGCCGGCTAAGTATCGTCGCCTTGGTGGGCCGTTGCCCCGCCAACTAGCTAATACTGCATAGGTCCATCCCCCCGCTGACCATACGGTCATTTAGCGCATCCAGGATGCCCTGAATGCGTCTATGCGGTCTTAGCAGCCGTTTCCAGCTGTTGTCCCCCTCGGAGGGGCAGGTTACCTATGTTCTCCTCACCCGTTCGCCACTGAGCACCAAGGTGCTCCGTTCGACTTGCATGTATTAGGCACGCCGCCAGCGTTCATCCTGAGCCAGGATCAAACTCTCCATTGTTTATGAATGGAGCTTTGAATAAGCTCATTAAATTACTTCTGACTATTTGTTTTCGGTGTTTTGTTCACCGCTCAAAAATGAGTTCTTTGACGTGTTTCTTTTCAGTTTTCAATGTTCTGCATTGCGCTCCTTTCCGGAGTGCTCGCTTATATTACCCCAGTTTCAGGACAATTGCAAGACATTTTTTAAATAAATTGATCCATTATTTTAGATATACTGAATTACTATGATAATAGCGACATAATTCAGCTTAAAAAATATCTCAGCTTAACGCTGAGATGGATTGATTGATAAGATTTTCTTTGGCTGCATATTGCCGGCAATGATTGCCAGGATGATCAGCAGCACACCAAGCCACTGCATGAAACCAATATGTTCACCAATGACAAAGTATGACATCATGACCGCTACGGGTAATTCTGAAGCCGAAAGGATAGTGCCTAAGCCAGTTCCGACATGGGGAATGCCAATGGCATAAAGCAAAGGTGGTAAAGCAACGCCAAATAAGCCTAATACTGTGGCATAGGGGGCAATCGCTGTTAGTTTTGTGACATCGGTGAAGAAGTCAGGGCGTAAAAGGATCATAATCAGGATCATGCCACCCGTTGATAAGAGGGCACTTCTTTCCACTGGTGGTAAATCTTTTTCGACCTGACCGCTTAAAAACATGCCGGCAGTATAAGTAAAGGCTGATAAAATCCCCCAAAGCATCCCCGTTAAGGAGAAGGACGCACTCTGAGCAAAGACCCCAGAAGCCAATAATGAGCCCGCTAATAAAATGGCAATAGAAATGAGTTTTTGCTTGGTTGGTTTGTGATGATTAAAAATAAAATCAAAGAGACTGCCAATCCAGACAAACTGAAATAAGAAGATAATAGCTAAGGATGCATTTAAGCTCTGTAATGCTCTGTAGTAACAAATACTGGTTAAACCAAAAGGAATACCGGAAACTAAGAGGATCAGTACCTGTTTTAAAGAAAGCTTCTGCTTTTTGGTAAACAGGAAGATGAGCCAGATAATCAAAACCCCAAAAAGATACTGACCGCCAGAAACCTCATTTGGCGTAAAGCCAGCTTTATAGGCAAATTTCACAAAGGTTGAGAGGATCCCATAACAGCAGCCTCCCAGAAAAACGCATAAACCATAACGTGACTGTTTCATCATATCGCTCCTTTCATAAAAAAAGACCACACAGCCAAAAGGCCATGTGGCGAAAATAGATTTCTCTAGAAAAATCCACGTCCGAAAAAACGGTTTTATTTGAAGTTCTCGCTTATTATACAAGAGCTTACATTAGGCTGTCAAGCCTTCAATGTACTGACGGATGGCAGAAAGATCACTGTACTGTTCATAACGCTCATCATGATCGACAACTAAAGTTGGCGCACGCATAATATCATAGCGTTTCGCTAAGTCCACCTCTTTCGTGGCATCAATAAGCTGGTAATCCACGCCTCGCTTTTTTAACATCTCCTGTACAATCTTGCAGTTTGGACAAGTTGGCGTGGTGAATAAATAGCGATTGCTGGAAATCGGCGTCTTGCGCTTTTGTGTCTGTTTAACGAAATCACGGCCGCTATGGACTTTTTCCCCCATATCATACGTGACACGTTCTTCCCATTCCTGGCTCTTGCCGGCATTCCAGTTCGAGATTGGGCGATAGTAGCCGGTAATCCGGGACCATACTTCCGTCGGCTGGTCGCAGATTGGGCAAGTATCCACTTCCCCAGCGAAATAGCCATGATCCTGACAAATCGAGTAAGTTGGCGAAATGGTATAGTATGGTAATTTATAATTCGTCGCAATCGTCCGGACCAGCTTTGCGGCAGCTTGCCAGTTTGGCAGCTTCTCACCTAAGAAGGCATGGAAGACGGTACCTGATGTATATAAGACCTGTAAATCATCCTGAATATCTAATGCTTCGAAGATATCATCAGTGAAGCCGACTGGCAGATGGGATGAGTTGGTATAAAATGGGCGTTCAGCATTTTCGCTAGCAGTAATGATATCGGGATATTTTTCTTTATCGTGTTTCGCTAAACGATAAGCCGTAGATTCTGCTGGCGTTGCTTCTAAGTTATAGAGATCACCATACTGTTCCTGATAGATCACTAAACGTTCCCGCATATGGTTTAAGACATCTTTCGCAAAAGCCTGAGCGTCCTTTGATCCTAAGTTGACCCTTAACCACGGCGCATTGAGGCAGGCTTCATTCATCCCGACTAAGCCAATCGTCGAGAAATGATTATTGAAAGAACCCAGATAACGTTTGGTATAAGGATAGAGTCCTTCTTCTAACAGTTTAGTAATGACATTACGTTTGGTTTTTAAAGAACGAGCTGCCAAATCCATCAGATGATCCAAACGTTTATAAAACTCTTCTTCATTTTTCGATAAGTAAGCAATCCGCGGTAAGTTAATAGTCACGACACCAATCGAACCCGTTGATTCACCGCTGCCGAAGAACCCGCCGGACTTACGTCTTAACTCTCTTAAATCTAAACGTAAGCGGCAGCACATAGAACGGACATCGCTTGGTTCCATATCACTGTTAATATAGTTAGAGAAATAAGGTGTTCCATATTTCGCTGTCATTTCAAAAAGCAGTTTATTATTTTCAGTTTCACTCCAGTCAAAGTCTTTGGTAATGGAATATGTTGGAATCGGATACTGGAAACCGCGACCGTTGGCATCGCCTTCGATCATCACCTCAATAAAGGCTTTATTGATCATATCCATTTCTTTCTGACAGTCTTTATAACAGAAGTCCATTTCCTTCCCGCCAACAATAGCAGGTAAATCAGCTAAGTCGTGGGGTACGACCCAGTCTAAAGTAATATTAGTAAAAGGTGCCTGGGTGCCCCAGCGCGATGGTGTATTAACGCCATAGATAAAGGATTCAATACACTTTTTAACCTGATCATAAGAAAGATCATCTGTTTTCACAAAGGGTGCTAAGTAAGTATCAAAACTGCTGAATGCCTGCGCACCTGCCCATTCATTTTGCATAATACCTAAGAAATTGACCATCTGATTACAAAGCGTCGATAAATGTTTGGCGGGTTTAGAGGTAATCTTGCCAGGAATCCCGCCTAAGCCTTCAACCAATAACTGTTTTAATGACCAGCCGGCGCAATACCCTGTTAACATTGATAAGTCATGAATATGGAAATCACCCTGACGATGCGCATTCGCAATCTCTTCATCATACACTTCTGATAACCAGTAGTTCGCGGTAATAGCCCCGCTGTTTGATAAAATCAAGCCGCCGACAGAATACGTCACAGTGGAATTCTCTTTCACCCGCCATGAGGTTTCATTGACATAGGAATCGACAATTTCTTTATAGTCCAGAATAGTTGATTTCATATTACGGACTTTTTCATGCTGCTTACGATAAAGGATATACGCTTTTGCGACATCGGCATAGCCGGATTCTGATAAGACTTTCTCCACGCTATCCTGAATATCTTCTACATTGATGAGATCATCTTTGATCTTACTTTCAAAATCACTAGTGACTTTGAGTGCCAGCATATCCATCACGGATGGATGAGTGGCTTTATTTTGGGAGATAAAGGCTTTCTCAATAGCACGAGAAATTTTATGAATATCAAATTCAGAGATTTTGCCATCTCTTTTAACGACACGATACATTGTGATACCTCCTTATTAAATCATTATTATTTATGTTTAAATATAGACAAATGTGTCTAACTAACATTATCTAACCAATAAATCTTAGAATATTTCCAAAGCACTTTGCATTTTCTTGCGTTAACTTTCTTGCAATGTTTTGTTGGACTTTGAAAATTAAGAACGTTTTGTTCTGGATATAAAGCTGTTACATACCCTCTATGTGTTTCACCGTTCATAAAAGTGTACTCAACCAAATCCCTATGTTTAATTCCAAGAACATTATCTGTCTTAGCCTTACTTTGTCTTCGCATAGGTTTTATTACCCATTCTTTGATTTCACATGTGTCTGGCCGCAAGTCTGTGATACAGATGGCATCATTAGAATGTGATTTTGCAATACCCCAGTCAATACGCTTATTGGCTGTATCACCTCCGTTGGTTAAATGTAACATTCCTAAATTTGATAACTGTTTTCTCAGCCATTTTTTACCTATCATTACATGCTGTGCATAATTCAGGTTCTTATTGTCAGAAGAATTTAACAAAGCGAAGTATCTGTTCATGTATAATTCTTCTACACCTTCTGTTTTCTGGTGACATCCTGTACATAACGTAATAAGATTACCAAGCGTATTTGAACCTTTCAGTCTTCTTGGCTTAATGTGATGAACCTCTAATCTACAATTAGATTTTCCACATTCCATACATTGGCAACCGTCTCGTAAAATGACAGCTTTACGGATATTCTCGTCCAGTCTATTTGATTTTTGATATTGCCACCGATATGGTTTATAGCCATCTGTCAATGCTCTTATATCAATAGCAACATCTTCTAACCAATAATTCGTTATATTTACCCATTTGTTAAGTTGATTGATAACTCTTATTGTTGATTGACGTTTTTGTAAAATACTTGGTGCAATTCTCCCTTTTCGTTTAGAGGATTTTCTGTTGTCAAATCTCACTGGTCTATATCTTTTATGATCACGGTGATAACGCCTAAATCCACGTCTAACGTCCATAAGATGTTTTACATCATTACGCTGTTCAATAGTTCCTTTAAAAATGACTTTGTTTCGCGTCTGACATTTCTGTACTAATGCGACACCAACATGAAGACCTCCGTCATCTATTCCACAACGAATTTCATCTTTGCAGATTTCTTGATCTGAAATTTTCTTTTTGAGTTGTATTACCATTGGATATCTGCTGAGCAATGTTGCTCGTTTCTTACGAATAAGAAACCAAGCCTTCTGTTCTTTGGTTGGCGCTAATTGTTTATTATCAGCATCCAATACAAAAGCATAGCTTGTCATTTCTGACACCTTCCTTTCGGAGTATTTCTCTTCGTGCCAATATCGAGTAGAGGACATGTGTTTCCCTGTTATCAATGCAGGACATTAGCATTGTTTCTTGGTTTGCACTCACAGAGCTTCAGACTGAAGATTACATCTAAAGGTGTGTCTTTACCTTACTGCTTAATGTAGTTCATATCTGCAACATATCTTTCGATAGCAGCAGTCACTTAGGCTCGAAACCTATTGTTAAGCCATAGACAAGAGACTTAATGTGTCCACTCCTGTCTATGTTTACGTACATATTTCTATGTTTTTTGTTACTTAACAATTAGTCCTCTAACTTTCTCTGATTAAACATTCTTTGACATACGGCTTGATAGTTTTCTTAAAAACAGTTAATTCTTCATTAGTACAGGGATGCATTTTCGTGATCACCTGTTCATGATCCTGATAGTTTTGCAGATAGTAACGTTTGGCGCCTTGGATCCACTCCCCGATCTTCACAAAGTCTTCCACGGTATGGAATTCTTCCATGCAGGTGGTGCGAAACTCATAATCAACATGATCTTCTAATAAATATTGAATGGTTTTAGTGATCGGCGTGACATCATAGTGTTCAACCCCAATGGTCTGACCGTATTTTTCTGGACTGTTTTTAATATCAACAGCAACATAGTCGCACAGTCCCGCTTCAACGATCGCCTTCAGACGATCAGGGAAAGAACCATTTGTATCAATCTTAACTTTATAGCCTAAGGCTTTGACTTCCTGCAGGTAATCTATTAAACCTTCATGTAAAAGCGGTTCACCGCCGGAAATACAAATACCTTCTAAGACTTTCGTCCGTTTATGTAAGAAAGACGAAACACTCTCTAAAGGGATCTCAACCGCTGATTCCGGTAAGAAGACCAGCTCCGCATTATGGCAGTAAGGACACTTAAAGTTACAGCCGCCGGTAAATAAGGTCGCTGCCACATAACCGGGATAATCTAACAAGGTTACTTTCTGCATGCCATAGAAGTGGACTTCCTGAACGTCTTTGACTTCTGCCAAAGCATTTTCGACAACCTGATTGAGCAGCTGATTAAAGGCGGCGCTTTCTTCTAGGGATAAGCCTGCTGTAATATGGGCCCACCAGTCTTTTCGGATAATGTACATCATCGAAATGATATCTTTGGCTTTTTCTGTAGTATAGATCAGCTTAGAGCGTTTATCGTGAGGATCAACTTCTAAGCGCACATAACCGATGCTTTCTAACTTATTAATACCTTTGGTGGTCGTGCCTTTATCAAAGGATCCTAAGGCGGATAACTGTTTCATCGTGATACCTTCATGTTCATTGATCATCATTAAAAACAGAATCTGACCATAGCCAATATTATACTGGGCTAAACGTTTATCGTAATACTTCTGGGTACAACGATAGAGAATGGAATTATTAATTAACAAATCAGGGGCTTTACTCATGTTTTCACATCCTTTAGTTGGCTTTTCAACTAATTACAGTGTAACACTGCCATTTCACTCTGACAAGGAGTATCGTGCAAAAGAAAAAACGGTGTTTTGATCACCGTTTATGCGTGCACTGAGTGCGGTGTAGATTTTAAGATCCGCTTATCGCGTTTAAAGAGTTCACGGCCTAAGCGTTCAAAGATATAAACCACGGACATTTCACTGGTTAAGGAATATGTTTGTGGCAGCATGTATCGTTCAGCATAGAAGCGAATAACTAAATCCGCCATTAGCGCGAGCGTGGAATGCGGCGCAGCGGTAATGACAATCACCTTAGCCCCACGGCTTTTATAATTCATCAGCTGATCGATCAGTTCATTCGTTTCGCCGGATTCCGAAACGGCAATTGCCAAAGTATTTTCATCGGTTCGTAAGTCCGGCGGATAGAAGGGATCACCAACAGCAACCGCAAAATAGCCGACATTCGATAAATAGCGAGCACCATAACGAGCGATCGCGCCCGAATTACCAATCCCAAAGATCGTCATCGAGCGAGAAGCCATGATCAAATCAGTGGCCTGATCGATCACCCGATCAAAATCACTGCTCATAAGAAACTCCATCGTTTTACTTAATGACTTCTTTTCGTTTTCTAGCGAGAACTGATCATTATGAAAGTAAGAGTAAAGCGCATGTTTGAATTCCTCAAAAGAGTTACAGCCAAGCTTTTTATACATACGTATGACCGTAGCGGTTGAAGTGAACGTATCATTTGCTAATTCACGGACCCCTAAACGGGCAATATCATCTATAGAGTCAATGACATAACGATAGATTTTTGCTTCTGTTTCATTTAATGAAGCGATGGCTTTATTATCAAACATACTTATCTCCTTCCTACGCCTCAGAGTGCGCTTCTTCTAAATCTTTTTTGACGTCACTGTAGTAAACGTCTTTATCAACATCACCATTCTGGTATGCCACAACCGTTGTACATACCGCATCACCAGTGATGTTAACAGCGGTACGGATCATATCTAAGATACGGTCAATACCCATGATCATGGAAATACCAGAGACTGGTAAACCAACGGAATTGAAGACCATTGTTAAAGTGATTAAACCAACTGATGGTACCCCAGCTGTCCCGATCGATGCTAAAGTCGCTGTCGCAATAACAGTTATATAGTTAGCTAAGGATAAATGGATACCAAATGCCTGTGCGACGAAGACGACCGCAACCCCCTGCATGATCGAGGTCCCATCCATATTGACGGTTGCCCCTAAAGGGATCGTGAAAGATGAAATACGTTTAGATACGCCCATCTTTTCATAAAGGGTATCGATATTCATTGGAATTGTCGCATTCGAAGTGGCCGTTGAGAAGGCAAAAGCCTGAACTGGGAAGAATTTCTTTAAGAAAACGAATGGGCTTAAACCTGTTGTCACCTTGAGCATGATCTGGTAAACGACTAAACACTGTACTGCTAAGGCTAAAATTACCGCGATCATATATTTTAACATGTAGAACATCACGGAATAGCCTAAGGTTGAGAACGTTCTGGCAATCAGACAGAAGACACAGACTGGTGCTACTTTCATGACCATCATAGTCATTTCCATCATGATATCGTTACACTGATTTAATAAGTTATGTACCTGCTGGGTTTTATCGCCTAACTTGGCAAGAATAATCCCAATTAAAACGGCAAAGAAGATGATCGCTAACATATCCCCATTGGCTAAGGCCTGCACTGGGTTAGTAGGAATAATATTTAATAATGTATCCACCATACTGGTTTTCGTAGCCGCACCGGTTGTGCTGACCGTTGTGGTTGCGGTTTTCGCAATACTTTCTAACTTGCTTAAGTTTGCGCCCTGACCTGGATTGATCAGATTAGCAACACCTAAAGCGACGGTCACTGCTAAAATGGTTGTGATCAGATAGAAAATCACGGTTTTGACACCGACTTTCCCTAAGGTTTTCGTATCGCCGATCGCCGCCGCCCCTGTTGCGATGGAGACAAAGACCAATGGCACAACAAGCATCTGCATACCACGGATAAAAGCCTGTCCAACTACGTAAAAGAGACCTTGCACAACATATTTTGAGACAAACGGATTTTTGATACAGGTTAAGTTAATGACAATCCCAATGAGCGCCCCTAAGATCAAGGCAATAAAGATCTTGGTCGTTAAACCCAATTTCTTCTTATTGTTAGTTTTCATAGCACACCTCTTTTCTTACGTCGTTCGATATAGGCTTTTAAATCATCATGCCAGTCCGGCATCTGATAAATGCCAGTGATTCTTAACATCATGTTATCAAGCACACTAAATGGCGGACGTAAAGAATCCTCATCGACAACTTCGATATTCGCTTCATAGCCAGCTAAGCGAATCGCTTCTTCAATGAATTCTCGACGATGGCAGGCACCACGGCAAGAGGCATGGAAAATACCATATTCTGAAACATCTAATAATGTAGTAATGAAATCAACTAAAGCTTTGCAGGTTGTTGGTGTCGAATACTGTTTCATTGGCACCTGAATCGTTTCCCCGCGTTTCGCTTTCTGTAAAACTTCGTCCATCTCGTCATAGTTAGATCCATAGATCCAAGAAGAACGAATAATAGCATGTTTATCATGTAATTTCTGAACTAATTCTTCTCCAGCTAGTTTACTCTTCCCATAAACTGTGCGTGGCTGCGGATGTTCAAATTCATTACGTGGACGTTCAAATTCTAAGCCGAAGACATCATCTGTTGAGATGTGGATCAGTTTCGCATCAATACGTCGCGCCGCAATGGCTAAGTTACGTGCCCCAATGGCATTGACACGGAACGCATCATCAGGATGCTCTTCACAATAATTGTTATCGGAAATTGCTGCACAATTAACGATAATATCAGGATGATTCAGATCTGCAAATCTGATCACCTGAGCTCGATCATCAACTGGAACATCAAGATCACTTGTAAGAATCTCATAATCCGTTGTACGATCGAAATGACGAGCAAGGGCTGACCCTAAACGCCCTTGTGCGCCAGTAATCCAAATACGGGTATTTAAACTCATATACAATTCTCCTTTTTTTATTTTGTGACAATCCTATCATAATCAATTCAAATTATCTAGCTGATAAGCTATCTTTTTCAATTTAATAAAATATTTTCGCTAATCTAAACGATTACATTTCGTATAACATGAAAAAGGAGATCCCCATCAAGGGAAACTCCTTTGCCTTTAAAAGTCATTATTAGTTATTGTTATTTTTTTAATAAGTTCCAGGGAATATTCTTTTCCTTCGACAACGACGAAGCGACTTACAACAAAATAATCTCCATCTGGCGTTTTCTCCACTTTATTTTGTGACTCATGGGTTTCAATCGTCTTACGGGAAATACAATTGAGGCAGCGGCCATCTTTCCCTAGTAAGCCATAGCACTTACGTGGCACGGTAAATAACTGCCCTTCCCGATCAAGTGTTTTTGAACTATTACAGTCTGGATCCACTAAACGTACAACATCAAAAATCCTCATAAAGCGACGCATTTCATTAATAATTTCTTGACGTGTGAACTGCGGGATATCTTCTGCAATGAGATGATCTTTTTTCATATTCTTCATCTCTAAACGCGCTAAGCCAAGATATTTCATCTTTTCAAAGTCTTCTACTTCACTATAGTATGTCGTTGAGACCGTAGTATAGATATTATAGCGAATGCCGGCAATACGATTGATCTTTTGAATCTGTTCTTGAACTTCTTCCACTCGACGCTGATAGTCGCCATAAGGTGACGTCTGATGTAAGATTGTTAAGATGTCAAATTCCGGATGACCTAATAAGGAGTTCATACCAAAGGTTTTCTTAAGTATTTCGAAAACACTTTTGATCATTTCTTCACCCATGCTGTAGCCATAGGCGTTGACAAATTCTTTTAAGTTTTCCAGCTTAAAGATTGTTAAAGCGAAGTCGATATGGCGAAAATCATAGGATTCCACAAAGTTATGGGCCCCTTCACGTAAGCCTTGACTATTCACTGAATCAGTCAGCTCGTCATATTGCGCTAAAGATTTCATGCGTTCTTTAATTTTACGATACTGCGCCACCTCTCTAAAGTAGCCAAGCAGACCGACAATTTTGCCATCATTGCTATAAATAGGCTGTTTATCAGTCACAATGGTCTTCATATTGCCATGGACAATACTTTCGCCAATTTCACCACGGACCACTTCTCCTTCTTTTAATACTCGCTCTTCAACGCGATTAAAGCGCACCGGATCCACGTTCCAGCCTAATTCTTCATCCGTTTTGCCAATAAACTGACTATCGTCAACAATTTCATAATATTCTTTAAAGACGCTATTGGCCCCTAAGAAGCGACGCTGATCATCTTTCCAGAAGATCCCAAAATCTGTCTGCAAAATGTTATTCCACAATACATCAGTATTCAAGCCCTGCGTATCTTGGACTTGATTTGTATTGAGCGCCTTCGTCTGCATCACCGCAAACTGATCTTTTTCCATATCGCTTAAAGCAACGATTCCTTTCATATGACCGCTGCGGAAAAGCTTTTTAATCGTTACTAAAGTCCATTTGTAGACGCCATTACGACGTTTAATTCTAAATAAGCCACGTAATGTTTTATCATCGGCTTTTTCGATCCGCTCGCTAAGCGAATCCTTCGCCAAAAACTTCTTAAAGCGTAAACGGTCATCGATATACACTTCCTCATTATAGAAACGATTAACGACTTCATCGATATCTTCCGCATCATTTAAACTGCTAAAATGAGCATTTGTGTAGAGCGTATGCGCCTTATGATCACTTTGATCGATGAGATAAATATGTTCGAATAATGAGTAAACAATACGCAAAGATGTATTAAGCTCATCTTCATGACGTAATCCGACATTGGTTTTAGACAGGTTTTCACCATGAACAAGAAATGAAACCGAATCCTTATTGCTGGCAATACCTTTCACTTCTAAAACACAATGATTATCCTGATCAAAGAAATCCAGGTATTCAATTTTATCAGTGTCTCTGGTTTTATCCGCAATGGCTTTAAAATGAGCAGAAATATTCCAGCTTTCATCGTTAATAAGAATTTCTGATTCCTTCAGAGAATATACCCCTAATGATTTCAGGAAACCAAAGTATGCCTGATTCGCATTAATATAACTAAGCTTATAGTCTTTGTATTGCATGATAGCTAGCGGCTCGGCACTTTCATAATTATCTAACCGTTTAAAATCAAAAGGATGAGAGCTTAATAAATCAACTCGGCCGATCCGATCGTAATACTCGCTGTAAATTGTATTTTCACCGTGAATATTCTTTTCGTTAAGGACATGAAACATCTCATCGATCGGTAATGGTTTACTAAAATAATAGCCTTGAACTTTTTCACAGCCAATGCCTCGTAAGAAGTCATACTGTTCTTTCGTTTCGACCCCTTCCGCTAAGGTCTGAATACCTAACTGTTTAGCCATATTGACAATGGAAGCGATAATTTGTTTTGATTTACGGCTGAATTCGCTTAAGAATTTCATATCAATCTTCAATTCATCAAATTCATATTCTTTAAGTGTATTTAATGATGAATATTCTGAGCCGAAGTCATCAATCCACACGGCATAGCCAGCATCCTGGAACTGATGAATTTTTGCTTTCATGAATTCTTCATTATCCGTCATAATACTTTCCGTAATTTCGATATTCAAATAAGACTTTGGGACCCGATAATTACGGCTATTGGTTTCAATGACATCAAAGATATCACAGAGTTCAAAGTCTAAACGAGATAAATTAAAAGATACTGGATAGGTAACCTGATGAGCATCCTGACGCTGACGATAAACTTTACATAAGGTTTCGATAATATACATATCAAGATGATGAATCAGATGATAATCTTCTAACACCGGAATAAAGAGTATTGGCGGCAATAAGCCATAGGTTGGATCTTCCCAGCGTGCTAAGACTTCCATTGAGCATAACTCTTCATTGATCGTTCGTACAACCGGCTGAAAATAAAGTTTGATCCATTTCTTTTCTAAGGCTTCACGGAAATGTTCAATAATATATTTCTCACGGACATTTTTACCAGAGAAGTTATCACTATAAATACGATACATTTTATTTGTTTTTTTAATGTAATCCGCACTGACTTTAGCACGGTCACAATAGGTTTCAAAAGAAAGTGTATCCTCTAATGGAATTTCACAAATCCCTGCTTTAACACCCAAATACACACTGTGAGCACCTTGTCTTATAGCCTTTTGAATTGCTTCTAAATCAGCTTTAAAATCTGTTTCATAAAGCATGACGTAAAAATGATCAGCCTCAAAACGAGCGATAAAATGGTTTGGATATTGTTTACGTAAGACCTTCGCAAATTCTACCAGGAACTGATTTCCTTTATCATAGCCATAATTATCATTGAATAATTTAAAATTCAGAATATTCAAATACATGATATATATTTTTTGATTATTCAAATGGGCTTTTTCAATAATTTTAGGACACAGTTTGAGAAAATCTTCTTTGGTCAGCAAGCCGGTAATCTTATCCGTAGTATCTGTCTCATAAAACTGTAAAACATTATTTTCCGTCACATTGATCAGGGAGAAGTATTCAGTTCCATAGACACTATCGGTATGCATCGCGAAATCAAGGCAATGCTGGTACATATCTTCAATCTCTTTTTGGTCAACAGGACAGCCATAAAGATAACCAGCACGTAAATGTATATTCACTTTTTCATGTTCAATCTCGAGAATCGACCAATCACGGACAATCTGCTGGATATGCGTTTCAAATTCTAGGTCAAAAAGCTTCTTCGCTAAAATGACAAAAATACCTTCTTCAAAGTAATAAACATGATCTAAGCCAAAATGTCTTTGTAACAAGCGACCGACAAGACGTAAAATTGTAGAAATATATTCCTTATCTTTGCTTTCTGCTAACTGCGCGTACTGAGCGAGACGCACAACGCATAAAACGGAGGAATGTTTAAGATAATAGTTTTCTTCCTTCTTAAAAATAGTATGATCTTTTGTACCAGAAATCGAATTTACCCATTGTAAGTTTTGTAATAATTCCTGCTGTTGTAATTGTCCCATAATTTTTGCCTCAACTTGTATTGCTTTCTTTTATTATAATCACTTTAATTTTAAAAAGCTACAAAACTCGAATTTTCCTTTTCCTTTCCTGTTTCATGTGACCAAAAAAAAAGAGAAGTGCCCGAAGGCCTCTTCTCTTATCGTACCTGTGATCCGTTTGGTAAATCTCCTGGATCAATTACTTTTAAGTCTTTCTTAGTTGTTGAACATAAGATCATCCCCTGTGATTCCACACCACGTAATTTAGCTGGCTTTAAGTTCTTCACAACCACGACTTTCTTACCGATCATTTCTTCTGGCGTATAGTACTGAGCAATCCCTGAAACAATCTGGCGTTTTTCATCACCGATATCAATCTGTTCAACAAGCAGACGATCAGCTTTTGGATGCTTTTCGCAAGCTACAACTTCACCGACTACTAATTCCACTTTAGCGAAGTCATCAATAGTGATTTCTTCGACTTCGGCGGCTTTTTTCTTTTCTTCTTTCTTTGGCTTTTTAGGCATTAAAGCTTCAACCTTTTTCGCTACTTCCGCTGGTTTTAAACGAGCGAATAATACTTCCGGATGATCTGTCACTTTATTCCCTGAATGGTAAGCGCCAAAGTGATCTAACTGCATTAAGTCTCTTTCATCAGTATTGATCATATCTAAGATCTTCTTAGATGTTGAAGGCATGAAAGCTTCTAAAGCAATCGCCGCAAAGCGAATCGCTTCAATTAAGTTATAGAGCACAGTAGCTAAACGATCTTTCTTGCTTTCATCTTTCGCTAGTAACCATGGGGTTGTATCATCAATATATTTATTCGTACGTCTTAATAAGACAAAGATTTCATCTAAAGCTTTGGCAGTTTTGAATTCATCCATATAGGCATTGACTTTACCTGGCATCGCTAAAGCGATTTGTTTTAATTCATCATCTACCGGTTCATAAACATCTTTATCTGCAACCACTCCACCAAAATACTGATTACTCATGGCAATCGTACGGTTGACTAAGTTACCTAAGATATTCGCTAAGTCAGAGTTAATTCTTTCGACAACTAAATCCCAGGTAATTGAACCATCGTTATCATAAGGAATTTCATGTAATAAATAATATCTAACGGCATCTACACCAAACATATCGACTAAGTCATCCGCATAGATGACGTTGCCTAAATGTTTCGACATCTTAGAATCACCCATTAATAACCAAGGATGACCAAAAACCTGTTTAGGTAATGGTAAATCTAAAGCCATTAAGATAATTGGCCAGTAAATCGTATGGAAACGTACGATATCTTTCCCGATGATATGAACATCAGCTGGCCAAAATTTTTCAAATAATTCATCATTATTCCCATCAACATCATAGCCTAAACCAGTAATATAGTTTAATAAGGCATCAATCCAGACATAAACAACATGTTTTTGATCAAAGTCTACAGGAATTGACCATTTAAATGATGTACGAGAGACACATAAATCCTGTAACCCTGGTTTTAAGAAGTTATTGACCATTTCATTCTTTCTTGATTCTGGTTCAATAAAATCAGGATGATCGTTGTAGTATTTCATTAAACGATCCTGATATTTTGATAATTTAAAGAAATATGCTGGTTCACTCGCATCAACCACTGGACCGCCGCAGTCTGGACACATCCCATCAACTAACTGACTTTCCGTCCAGAATGATTCACAGGCTGTACAGTATTTACCTTCGTATTTACCAAGATAGATATCACCTTTGTCATAAAGCTTCTTGAACGCTTTCTGAACCTGCTTTTCATGATAAGGTTCCGTTGTTCTAATGAACTTATCATAAGACGCATCCATCAAGTCCCAGATGCGTTTCACTTCACCAGCGACCTTATCGACATAAGCCTTTGGTTCAACACCAGCTTCTTTGGCTTTGTTTTCAATTTTCTGGCCATGTTCATCAGTTCCTGTCTGGAAACGAACATTATAGCCCTGCTGACGCTTGTTGCGGACAATCGCATCACTTAATACGATTTCATAAGTATTCCCAATATGGGGTTTTCCTGAAGCGTATGTGATGGCTGTTGTTAAATAAAAATCTTTTGGATCTTTCATACCCTATTCTCCTCCTCAAAATAAAAAAAGTCCTCCAGTAAAGGACGACTTCATGCGCGGTACCACCTTAATTTGTACATTTGTACACTCTCAATCTCTTAACGCGAGGTACGTCTTCACCTATTAGATGAAGCAGCTCCCAGACCATTTTTCAAAGCTTTCCTTGCTTATTTCCACCAGCCATAAGCTCTCTTGAAAGGTCCCCTTTGTCTCTTCTGTTCATTGCCTTTACAAATCTACATCAACTCTATCAAAACCCTTTCGGCTTGTCAATCCTCTTTAGATAAGAGTGCTTTTTTTACCTCTTCCTGCAGTTTTAAAACCACCGTTTCTTTAAACCAGGGATTCTTTTTCTGCCAAATATTATTTAATGGGCTAGGATGCACAATCGGAAAATACTGAGGCAGATAATCCTGATAATGTCTGACTGTCTCCGTTAAGTTCTTCTTTTTCATCCCTTTTAAATAATAACTTGTCGCATAATTACCGACTAAAATCGTTAACTGAATATGCGGCATCATGGCAAGAATCTGTTTATGATAAGACTTTGCAACGAAAGGACGAGGCGGCAAATCACCCGTCTTCGCTTTTCCCGGGTAATAAAAGTCCATCGGCATAATGGCAATCTCTTCACTATAGAAGGTCTTTTCATCAATCCCCATCCACTGCCTTAAAGTGACGCCTGAAGCATCATTGAAAGGAATCTCTGATTCCTCTACTTTCTTGCCTGGCGCCTGACCAATAATAAGGACTTTAGCCTTTTCACTCACCTGCAGAATCGGCTTACAGCCTCTTTCGGTATATTCTTTATTACGAGGATCCTGCATAATTTCTTCAATAATATCCATTTTCATCACCGCATTTATTGTAACCCTTATCTTCATTTCTTCAATCAATATGCTTAAAGGACGTGCCATGCACGTCCTTTATTAGAAGCCTTTTTCTTCGATGAAAGTACTTAAGACTGGTTTGCCAGCTTTGATACGAACATCACGATATGAGAATAACATAATTGTAAGAACCGTAAAGACGCCAGCAATAATCAGTAAGATACTGAGATCAAAACTGATTGATCCAGCCCCAGAAATGACTTTACGATAAGCATCCACCGCATAACTAAATGGCAAGTATGGATGCACCATATTAACAAAGCGGCCAGAGATTTCTAATGGATAAGTCCCCGCAGAACCACCTAACTGAATAACCGTAAAGACTAACATCACAAAAGAACCAACTTTACCAATTAACGCATTGAAGAAGTAAAGGATCGACATATAGGTAATCCCAGTAACGCTCGCTAATAAGAGGGTTTGTCCCATATTCGCTGGCGTAAAGCCTAAGACAGCATGGAGGATCCCCACCATCACAAAGGCCATCGCAATACTAATTGGATAAGCAATAGTTGCTTTCCCAAGCCACCAGCTTAAACCATTTTTCACTTTTCCATTACGTTTGATTAATGGATACATAATAGTGAAAGCAATACAGCCTACCCACATTCCAACATTTAACATATAAGCAGCCATCGCATAACCATTGTTCTTAATGTTGTGAACTTTTGTCTCCTTACCAGCAACTGGTGCTGCAATCATTTTCTGATTCGCAGTTTTTAAGTTTGCTTTCTTCATCGTATTAGCCCCTGTCGCTAAGGAAGACGCTAACTGCCCATTGCCATCTTCAATCTTGCTTAACCCGCTTGTTAAAGTGGCGCTGCCACTTGCTAACTGAGAAGAACCATTTGCAATCGTTCCCGCTGCTGAAGATAACTTCGCACTGCCATTATTAAGTGTTTTGTTGTTCGCCTGAATCGCTTTTAAACCACTCTGCAGTGAATGAACACCAGTATTTAACTGTTTCATGCCATTGACGGCACTGCTAGCGCCAGCATTTAATGTCTTCGCACTTCCAGTTAACTTAGTTCCGGCATCGACTAATGCTTTATTATTAGCCTGCAGTTTATCAATACCAGCAGATAAGCTGCTGTAACCAGCGGCGGCCTTTGGTAATTTATTCGTTGAAACTTCTAAGGTATCAACAGCTGATCCTAATGAATTAACGCCCTGATCAACTTTAACTGCTCCCGCATAAGCCGTATCTAATGCCGCCGCTAACTTATTGATCATATTCGTATCAATAGCTTTGGAAGACGCTAACCCTGTTTCAATCTGCGTTAAGTAACCATCTGCACTATTTAAGGCATCAGATAATGTTTTCATCGATGCAGAAGCGGTTGTTAACTGCGTAGATGCTGCCCCTAATTTTTCTTTATAAGCATTCGCAACTGCTGATAAATCAACAGTCGTATTCACTTTCGCATTATTTAAAGAGTTAACGACATTCTGTTTTTCTTCATCACTCATCGATGAAGCTTTGACGGTCGCAATCGCCTGATCGATTTTCGCATTGCTAGCTACATTCTGCGCAGCAATCTGTTTATTAGCCGCGCCAGCAAAGGTGTCAGCCATAGTACCCACCTGAGAAGATAACGCAGTTAAAGAAGTACTGATCTGACCTAAGCCGCTTTGTGCCTGATCAATCCCGGTCTTACTCTTAGAAACAATCGTCTTTGTCCCTGTCACAGCACTATTAAGAGAAGATAACTGTTCATTGATATTGCTGTTTTTCAAAGCATTGACCTGATCATCAATTTGTTTGAGACCAGTCGCTAGAGAAGATGTTCCCTGTTTTAAAGAACCGCTAATGCCATTAATGGCATTAGAGATCTGCGTTACCCCTGTTGAGATCTGTCCTAACTGGGTTAATGCAGATAACTGCTGAGAACCATTTTTAATAGTATTGACACCATCTGTATATTTATTAACGGCATCTACATACTGATTTGTACCATTTGTATACTGAGAAATACCTGAGGCGAGCTGCTTTGACCCTTTTGTTAACTGGGCAGAACCGTTCGCTAATTTATTGGTCCCCTGTAAAGCTGTTGAAACAGCTGATGTATATTTCTTTAAGCCGACAGTTAACGTCTCAGCCCCATTTTTAAAGGTTAATGAACCACTTGTTAATTTATTTAAGTTCTTAGTAATCGTTGAAGAACCCTGTTTAGCAGTATTCGCCCCATTTGCTAACTGACCGCTGGCATTAGCAGCTTTGTCCATGCCATTAGCCGCCGTCGTGATTGAAGAAGCAATCACTTTCGCATACGTCTGTGTCACACTAGATGACACTTTCGCCTTCAGTTTACTCATTGCCGATTCACTCATCTTCGCCGCAATGTAGTTCTTACCTGGCGTTGTATAATACTGTAATTCCATCTTTTTAGGCGACTTATCTAATACTGTCGTGGCATTTTTAGAGAAATCTTTAGGAATGACAATCATCATATAATAGTCTTTCCCATTTAAGCCATTTCTTGCATTGGCTTTATTGGTAACTTCGAATCTCAGGGAATCATTTTTCTCTAAATTCTTGGCAAGATCTTTACCAACATGCAATGTTGTCCCATTGAATTTAACGGCCTGATCTTCATTCACAACTGCCACTGGCAGGTTATCAAGTTTTCCATAAGGATCCCACATCGATCCCAAGAAAAAGGTCGTATAAATAGATGGTATTAAAATGATCGCTACAAGAACAACAATCATCAGTTTATTCTTGAACAGATTTTTCCATTCGTTTTTAACCATAATCCTCACTCCTTTTATTAAGCAACACTGTGTTGCTTATTCGATGATTTGTATTATAATAAAAGCAGATATGAAAGCAAGCAACGATTATTGATGCTATATCTATTAATAGACACTTAGTCTATTTATGTCGATTAACAAGGTGAATAAAATTGAAAAATATGAAAAAAACTGACCGTAGGGTCAGAAAAACAAGAACATTATTAAAAAATGGGTTAATTAAACTTATGAAAGAAAAGAGTATTAAAGAAATTACCGTTCAGGAACTTGTCGATGAAGTGGATATCAATCGTTCCACCTTCTATTTACATTACAAGGACATTTATGATCTTGTTGAACAGTTAGAACAGGAAGTGTTTGATTCTTTTAAAATGCTGATCAATGACTTCGGTGAAAAAAAAGAGGATGAAAAGTTTCTCATCGCTCTTTATCAAAACATTGAAAATTATGGAGATTTAGCTCAGGCACTCATCAGTTCTCATGGGGATATGTCCTTTGTCCATCGTCTGATTATGACGATCCGTGGCGAAATAGCCCCTTATGTAGAGGATATTATTACCCAAAAATCCGATATCCAAAATGAATATATTTATGAATACTGTCTTTTTGGTACTTTGGGTCTCATTAAGAAATGGATGGACCGCGGCTTTCAGGAAACAGCTGAGGTGATGGCTAAAGTCACAAATCAGTTACTCATTGAAAATATTAATCAAGGAAACGTTTCACATGGCTAAAAGCCCATCTTGTGAATGGCGCTGCTCCAAACATATTCCAGAAAAACGCCATTGGAAAATTCTTTATTAGTGTCCCGACAAATACTGCAGGCAGCTGTGATACTGGCACAACACCAGGGATCAAAAAAAATGCCAATGTAGCAAACATACTCATAGAAGGACACATAACCGCAATTGTCCCAGCTTGTCTCATTAAGACTTTAAAGTAAGCAGGATCATCCTCTTTAGTATGGGTAAGCATAAAATGTTCACCAAATTTATTACCATATAATGATGATAAAATAATGACAACAATACCAATCCACAAGATCTCACTCATCGCCGCTGCAAAGACTTTATTCGTCATATTACTAAAGCCACCGGCTTTGAGATCAAATCCAAGATTGATAGCACTGTTATAAATTTCCATGCCAAATGCCATCGCGTAAGACATAATCACACCAAATATAAAGCCCTGTTTCTTATTTTCAGGCATACAAAAAACCTCCTTCTGTACTTGGGTTACAGAGGAGGTCTTTTCCAGTTTCACCTACATACGAAGTTATTTTAACACTTGGATCAATTCTTCGTAAGTTTATTTTTCAATTACAGAGATTCTTTTTTGAATGATGATGCCCTATTTTACATTGATCACCACATATTCCGATGGTGATCCTGTTTTTATTGGGAAGCCCCAGCCAGCAAGTCCACTTGTTGTGATGGCATGGAAAGAACCAATTGTTTTATTACCATAGCGCATTGATCCTGGCATGAAATCATTTAAATAACCCGTTGGCCAAATCTGACCACCATGGGTATGTCCACTTAACTGTAAGTCTACACCCTTTTTCGCATTCTTTTGTATTTCTAAGGGCTGATGATCTAACATGATAATATATTGATCTTTATTTACATCTTTAAGTAAATCATCTGTTAATTTACGATCATAGGAAGCATCACGTCTGCCTATGAGTGTAATCTTACCAATATTTTTAACATCATCATCTAGTACAGTAATATGGTTATTTTCCATCGCTGTTCTAATATCACTGGCATTAGAATGAGATCTATTAGATGTATGCCAGTTACCATACTTAGAATCATCATGATTGCCATAAACATAATAGATGCCTAGTTTATTATGTAATTGACTTAATGCTTTAGTAGCTGCTAGCATGTCTTTCTTCGGTGTATTTTCATCAAAGATATCGCCATCCAAAACCACTAAATCAGGATTGACCTTATTCATCTTTTGAACTAACCCATTAATTTGTCTAGGATTAAACACCTGATCGGTATGTAAATCAGAGATCAGTAGAATCTTTAAGTTATTAATTTTATTACTCTTAATTGTATAATCCGTCTCCACAACATGATGCATGTTGTAATAGCCATACCCCATAATCAGACAAACTGCAACCACCGATAACAGTCCACTTTGCAATAACCCCTTTAACATGCCAGCTGGTACAAAATGAGATATTAATCCAAAGACCGCGCAAGCAGCTAGAAAATAATAATAGAGCACTGCATAGAGTCCTAAGAAATTAACAGCAGGTAAAGCTAATAATACAGCTATTATTGTAATAACAACTTTAATTGTTATTGTCATATTAATAAAAGAGCCTAAAAATCGTATGATAAAGAATCTTAAATAGATCGATGTCAATAAAGCTGAGACACCACCTATCAAAAACAACATGTACATATACTCACCTCATTTTCCATTTTATTGATCTTGTAATATAAGTAAAATGCCTAAAAATAAGAAGAGCTATGCAGATCATGCATAGCTACAAATCTTCAAATCGACAGAGATCTCAGTTCAATGATAGTGACAATTAATTTGGAAGCGATCAAGCCTAAAAAAGGCTTAGGAGGAACGAATGCAAAAGCATCGTAATCTCTGTCGTTGTTCGGTCAAACAAGTTTAATACTTGTGCCTTATAGTTATTTTAACACTATCCCACATATTGTAAAGCGTTTTCATACAATATCTTATATAATAATTTTATTACAAATTACATTATAAGACACATCATTTCGTGCATTCTTAATTAATTTATATGCATCAAAGACGAAATAAAGGGTTTTTGTTATCATATGCATTCTACATGCATATGATAACAAATAGTTTCTACTCACTAAACATCATTTAATTCCAATGTTGCACCAATATATGCCATCATTAATAATAAACAGTCCAAAACGATAGCACAGAGAACAAAGGGAGATCTTATTTTGAGGATTTTATATAAAATTTTAAAGCAATTTAGAATTAAGCACCTATAAAACTTAGAAAAGTACGAGGTGCGCACTTTTCTAAAGCATTTGAGAACAGTTCAAAATCACATACCTCTAAAGCTCAAATCTAATGCTAATGGTTCCCTTCCTAATTTGGGAGCAGTTCAGAATAACACACCACTAAAACACAAAAAAAGTGAGTCAACCCACATTTTCAGTTTGAGAGCAGTTCAGAATAACACACCACTAAAACAATTCAACTCTGTTTTTACTGCCCATAGTAGTTTGAGAGCAGTTCAGAATAACACACCACTAAAACGATTCGGTTTGATGGATGTTTTCCACGCAAGTTTGAGAGCAGTTCAGAATTACACACCACTAAAACAACCCCATAGCGCTGAATGTTATAGTCGATGTTTGAGAGCAGTTCAGAATTACACACCACTAAAACTGACTCGTAGAAAAAAGTTACCAATTAATTGTTTGAGAGCAGTTCAGAATTACACACCACTAAAACTTGTTATGACATGGTTCAGCAGTTGCACCAGTTTGAGAGCAGTTCAGAATTACACACCACTAAAACCTTTACCGATGCCGTTATAAGGCCTTGCGCGTTTGAGAGCAGTTCAGAATTACACACCACTAAAACTGTCATCGTCTGCGATTGTATAGCCGTCTTGTTTGAGAGCAGTTCAGAATTACACACCACTAAAACGCAACAAGAGAGATCGATACAACAGACTGCGTTTGAGAGCAGTTCAGAATTACACACCACTAAAACTCAGCGCTTGCCATAATTTTTAATGTTGTTGTTTGAGAGCAGTTCAGAATTACACACCACTAAAACGTTGAGGGCACTCTAAGCGCGGACCGAGTAGTTTGAGAGCAGTTCAGAATTACACACCACTAAAACCATTAGCCCACATCTTCTTAAGAACTACGTGTTTGAGAGCAGTTCAGAATTACACACCACTAAAACGATCTGCATCAATGTCAAAAGCACCGTGACGTTTGAGAGCAGTTCAGAATTACACACCACTAAAACGAATCAGCTCCGACAGCCAAAGTATTTCTTGTTTGAGAGCAGTTCAGAATTACACACCACTAAAACTTCAGCGGTAAGACTTACCTGGTCAATCAGGTTTGAGAGCAGTTCAGAATTACACACCACTAAAACTGACTGTTCCGTCATGTTCCAGCATATTCCGTTTGAGAGCAGTTCAGAATTACACACCACTAAAACGAGTTTGATCCGCTCAACGTTGAATAACTAGTTTGAGAGCAGTTCAGAATTACACACCACTAAAACTCAAAAGAGAAAAGATCATTAAATCCCTGAGTTTGAGAGCAGTTCAGAATTACACACCACTAAAACACCTAACGCGTCAATGTTGGGCGCTATCGGGTTTGAGAGCAGTTCAGAATTACACACCACTAAAACACCATCAAGGGAGCATCAAACATAGAAAACGTTTGAGAGCAGTTCAGAATTACACACCACTAAAACTTGATGTTGTATTTTCCGGATCCATATATTGTTTGAGAGCAGTTCAGAATTACACACCACTAAAACCGCGCGTATCTCAGCATCTTTTGCTGACATGTTTGAGAGCAGTTCAGAATTACACACCACTAAAACTGAAGTTATCAATAGATTTACGACTGCGGAGTTTGAGAGCAGTTCAGAATTACACACCACTAAAACACATGACGCGTATCTAAGCACATCGCGCTTTGGTTTGAGAGCAGTTCAGAATTACACACCACTAAAACTATGGCATTGTTCCATTTTTTTTGCACCACGTTTGAGAGCAGTTCAGAATTACACACCACTAAAACTTTTTGTCCGGCTGCATTTTGCCGTCTTTTGTTTGAGAGCAGTTCAGAATTACACACCACTAAAACTCGATCCAGGTGCCGTTTGCGTAGCACTGAGTTTGAGAGCAGTTCAGAATTACACACCACTAAAACTTTTATAAAGACTTGAGAAGCTGATATTTGGTTTGAGAGCAGTTCAGAATTACACACCACTAAAACGGGTGACTCATGGAACAATACAGGCTTCCGGTTTGAGAGCAGTTCAGAATTACACACCACTAAAACGGACATATTCAACAAAAATTCAAAACGCTAGTTTGAGAGCAGTTCAGAATTATACACCACTAAAACTCGGTAAGATGAAAAATGCAAGTGGGCTCGGTTTGAGAGCAGTTCAGAATTACACACCACTAAAACTAAGATTTTTTCAACTCCTTTGAAATCCTTGTTTGAGAGCAGTTCAGAATTACACACCACTAAAACCTAGACAAGAATATCATGTATGCAGATTTAGTTTGAGAGCAGTTCAGAATTACACACCACTAAAACAGATCATATCCTTCTAAGATTGCAATCATAGTTTGAGAGCAGTTCAGAATTACACACCACTAAAACCACCCATAGGCTCATCAATAACCTCGATTGGTTTGAGAGCAGTTCAGAATTACACACCACTAAAACAAGAGCGTCTCTGGCCTTAAGTACTTCTCCGTTTGAGAGCAGTTCAGAATTACACACCACTAAAACCCGTATGCTGGATTAACTGTCTATGAAGCAGTTTGAGAGCAGTTCAGAATTACACACCACTAAAACACGTCATATGATAATCTTATTATGCTTTATGTTTGAGAGCAGTTCAGAATTACACACCACTAAAACTGTGATGTTGAAGTTATATGATTTGAGAGAGTTTGAGAGCAGTTCAGAATTACACACCACTAAAACCTTCTCCTCTTTCTCTATTTGTAAATGATGGTTTGAGAGCAGTTCAGAATTACACACCACTAAAACTAACCCTGTAACGATATGACCGCCAATAGAGTTTGAGAGCAGTTCAGAATTACACACCACTAAAACGCGCTTAAAGCTTTAGAACCCATGTCACTAGTTTGAGAGCAGTTCAGAATTACACACCACTAAAACAACGTAAATATAAACAATCGTTGTCATTATGTTTGAGAGCAGTTCAGAATTACACACCACTAAAACACCGAACAGGACACGACAGGAACGACAAAAGTTTGAGAGCAGTTCAGAATTACACACCACTAAAACCTCAAATAAGGTTTTCAAGTCGATTTTCGGCCTTCATTACCGATAGGAAGGACTATAATTGGCTATTAAACGCATTATATTGGTTTTAAAGGCTACAGTTACCATGCTGTAGGTAATTCAACTGCTTAGGTATGTAACTACTTATAGTTTATATCATACATAGGTCATCATCAATAATATATTGATGACAATCTGGTATTAACTCATTGCAATGATTTTCAATGAATAGAACATTCATACATTTATAATTCATGTACTTACATAGTTCTTCTATTTCATGTTTTGTGAAATAGCTGAGGCAATTACAAATAATAAGTGGTGTCTTAGGTGTTAACTCTGAGATTAATTCTATGTAATTGAGGAATGTATCAAACATCGGTTCTTCTGGATCTTTAGTTATTTTTAAGTTAATGGCTTTAAGATATCCTTCCAATGGTAAATCATCATCGAATGAGAAATCCACATTAAATTCTTCTATGATATCTAGCACGATTTTATTAATGTCTGTGATGTATTCTTTATATTGTAGGAACTGATCACCATCATCTATTAAAATCTTTGATACTTCTTCATATAATGCTTTAATAATAGGTTTAGCGTTTAAATCTAATTGGAAGGGATTAATGATCAATATAGCTTTTGAGAGGATATCTTTGTCTGACTTATCTTCTAATATTTCTATTTCATTTGTTTTATATTTTTCATTAATGATTGCATTTAGTAACTGGACTATATGTGTATAAAGTTTTGTATCTTCAACAACTAATTGCGTATTATCACCATGACCAAAATCAATAGGATCATCATAACCCATAATTAAAAACTTCATAATACAATTAACCTCGCATCACTATCTTCTACATCAGTTTTTCTTTCACCAACAAGAAATTGAATTTGTGAGTATTGCTTTTCTGTAATAACCAGTAACTCTACATCACCTGCTGATGGTTTATTTTCTTCTAGCCTTTTGGTTTCAGCCTTTACAATAGAGTTATTTAAAGCTAGTTTTGAATAAACACTTTCCTGCATCATAATGAAGCCTTCTCTAATTAAAAACTTTCTAAATAACCGATATTCTTTTCTGTTTAAGTACGTCTCTGTAGGCAAATCAAAAAATACAATCATTCTCATGTATCTATAACTCATATTCAAAAAATTCAATTAATGATGCGTCTTTCTTTTTTAAAGCATCAAACACGCTTTTATCATAAATAGATATGGCATTTGATACATATTGATTACTGCCTTTAATACGTACTTTATGATTTAGAACATCGATAAGTTTAAGCTTCAGATCAGAATCAAAAGACTCCTTTGCATTTTCATAGACTATACGATCGACTAACTGTCGAAATGGCTCCATTAAATCTGATGAAAGATTAAAAGGATTAAATTCATTTTTATGTTTTATGCCTAGTTGTGTTAAATAACCCTGAGCTGCAATATCACGATTAAACTGAGATAAAATAATGGCATAGCCATAATTGAGAGCTGCATTTACATTGATCTGTGCATCTCTTGTAAACTTCACACCAAACAAACTATCAAAATAAACCTTAGCAGAATGACCTTCTCTATTGGTTTTATCAAAGGTAACGAGTTCATCCGCATATTGCTTTAACATCTCTGAGGTTTTGAATCCTTCTATTTCTAGTAATCTAGCCTGATTCAAGATCTTTTCTTTAATAATTCTTGTCCACACCGCTTGTGCGTTCTCTTCATCCCAATTAATTTGTTCGTTGATCCTTTTAGATACATTATGGCATCCATAATAGGGGAGTACCTCCCCTATTGGATCCCTTCGATTATCACAAAAGATAATCTTAACCTTTCGGTTTAATAATTCTGCAATTAAGTACGACGTAATTGTCACAGCTGTACTATTAATAACCACGGTATTAATCTCAGATAAATGAATTTGATTTACATTTTCACCACGAATAATCATATAGTCATTCTTATAAGATAACTTGGCCTTGGAATTAATGACTACTGTACGCCAACTCATAATTTAAACTTCTTTCTATATAATCCTGTTACAGAGTCTGCATAAAAGACTGTCTTAGATAAATCAATCGTCTTACCACCCAAACGACCAATACGATTACTAATCTTAAAATCATCAAAATTAATATTCCCATTTTGTGGACCAGCATGTAATGTGATTAAAATTTGGCGAATGACTTCACATCTTTCTTCTAATGAGATAGTTTGGAAATCATCTCGTTTATCAATGAACTTATTTCTAATATTGTTGTATGCTGGATAAAGTTTATCCATCTTATCTAACAAAGTATCATAGACATATAAGAGATCTTCATCATTCACTTGATTATACTTCTTGTATTTCTGTGCTTTTTGGATCTGATCTAAAATCTTCGCTACGTGTTCATTTACACATAACTGTTTTGCCGTAACATATTCCGTTGGGGATGTTACATAATATAAACCACCATCAATTTCAATTAACTGATTCTTTAAGATTTCTCTACCGATTTTTACATCAATTAAGCTTTCATTTTCTAATACATACTTTTCTTTTTCTTCATTTGAGGCATGACTTAAGTAGATTGGTAACTGTGTTAACTTATCCACTTTAACGACTTTTTTACCTTTTTGTTTATGACCATGGATTTCAAAGATTTGATATTGTAAATTTTTAAATCCTCCATACTTATGAATATCAGCACGATATTTATTAACTGGTACTGATGCTTCTGTTATCCCCTTATTCGAATGGGCATCATTTGTTACGACTGTTAAATTAAATAAAACACCATCATTACGTTCTAATTTCTTAGTGATATAAACATCTTTATAGTAAAAACATTTCTTGATTTTACTAATCCATGCAGGATCCCAAATGGTTTCACCAGTATCTTCATCACAATAAGCATTAACCATACTGTTTAATACAAAGCCATCGTTGTTTCGTTTCTTGGCATCTTTTTTGTAGTTTTTAAAGTACTGACCATAGATGTATTTGGTATCCAGGTATTTGAAACGACACTTGATATAGTTACCTACTACGCAGGCAATATATGCATCATGGGCATGATGATAATCATTCAAATCACGGCTCTTATAAATGTCATAACGTTTTCTAAAATCATGAGAGATATTAGCTCTGACTGTTCTTACATCCGTACCTTTATAATGATTCATAATGATATTCGCAACATTTTTAATAATCTGTCTGGTTTCTACTAACTGGCGATTAATAAAACGTTCCTGATCTTTTTCATTGTATTCAGTTTTAATCAAATTAAAGAATTTCTTCTTACTAATCAGTTTATTCTCTAAGAGTTTCGTCCAAAAACCAATCATCTTATTTCGAACTTCTGCTGGAACGGTTGGCTGATCTAACTTAAACTGATTTTCTTCTGGTAACACTAATACTCTATTATCAAAGCTATCATCTTTAATCAATGACTGTGGGATAATATGGTCAATCTGATATGTATCTAACTTATCAATATCTAGCGGTTTACCAGAGTACATAGATTTACCCATTTGGGTGTAATAGAGATATAAAGCATCGGTATTAATTTTCTTGTCATCTTCATTATTAAGTGACTTATACACTTCTTTATCTTTTTCAGTTTCTAAATCTAATTCTCTATAAATAGCCTGTAATCTCTTAATTTGTGATGTCGTTCTAACCTTTTCGCCTTCTTCTCTAGCAAACTCAATATAAATATTTGTTGGACGATGCTGCATATATTTCGTGATCTCTTCAACAATCATCAATGACTGCCAAATACCACGTTTTAATGCTGGTGAACCTGCTAACTTTTCCACTTCTTCATAAGTAAATGGTCCATCTTCTTCTTTTTCATTAGCTGCATCAATGATCTTGTTAAAGCCATACTTATCATCATTAATAATTTCCATTAAGTTATGATTTGTATTCTCTAAGATATCCATAACTGTTTCATTATGATTTTTAGAGCGAATGCCTAATAACAGTTTTCTTGATAAACGAGACCAGTCTTTATATCTTAATCGCATGATTTGTTCAATCTGATCATGATCAAGATGATAGTTATTTTGTAATCTTCTCTTCAAAATCTTCTTATCTTCAAAGATTGTCAAATCAAAGATAATGGACTCAATGAGATCATAGTTATCTTGATTGATCTCACCAAAGATCTTTGTAAAATCAATCCATGGTGTTAAAGAGGTGGAAAACTCATCTTCTTTCTGAAAGCCTGTAATCTCTAATTCATCTGAAAGCTTATAGACCTGATGAGCTTTTAACCATCCATCTAATTTCTTTCTTGTCACCTTCTTATTATTCATGAATAAATCATCTAAAATTGATTTTTTAATATCTGGTTTGATCTTTTTACCATTAACACGAATCTTATTTAATTCATTCAAAACTTCAAATCGACTAATTGTAAGGGACATTTTAGGTAATACTTCTTCATCAGGGAAGTAAGTACAATAGCTTAACATTCTTTTGATAAAGCCTTCAGCCGTAGCATCGATATCAATAACTTCATTCGCATTCCATGGATGAATACGTTCATTTTCCTTACCTTCTACCTTTTTAATCCAGGCAAATGGACTATTACTATTTAATGGGCCAACATAATATGGAATGCGATAAGTAAGAATAGACATCAGTTTATCCTTATTTTCTGCTAAAAGAGGATAAAACTCAGCCTGATGATCAATAATCTGTTCCATTTCATATTCCTGCATCTGATAAGGAACAGCACCATTAGTACGTGAATTCTGTTTTACCAGGAAAGTTTCTAAATCCATTTTTTCTTTGATTGTCTGTGCATCTTCCGTATTAACATTTTTTAACAGATTCTTAATATATTTATAAAAATCTTCAACGGATGTCTTTCCCGGATGACTCATATAGCCGGTATAATTATGGAGCTTTTCACCATCTTTTCTAAACACTTCATTATAGCAATCAGGTAAGCTTTCTTTGACAACCTTTTTCAGTAAAAGTAAGTCATTTTTAAAATCATCATAACGTGATACCATTGCCTCAGAAATTGAAGGGTTTTCCGTATGTGAAGCACCTAAGATAGCCTGTAATTCTACCCAGCTATAAATATCATGTAAAGCTACAATAAATTCAATAGATTCCCCTAACTCCGCTTCATTCTCCGCTAAGTTAGCATCATAATTTGCATCATCAAATTTTAAAGAAATTGCTTTTCCATCTTTATTAATATCTTTTGCCGGAAGCAGTTTTGTGACATTAAACTGTAAGCCAACCAAAGCATTCGCTAATTCCTTATAAATGGCTTTATCCTTTTTATCAAAGATAAACGTATTGACAATTTCATCTCTCTTTTGGCTTCTTTGTTTGGTCTTCTTTAACAATTCCACTAATAACTGAACATGTTCATCATCTAAATTGTTTTCAAATTCATTAAGATCAAAGAACTGTTCTAACGCTGCATAGATTTTCTTCTCAATATCAGCACTATCCATATTGAAGGAATGTCCCTCATACAAGAAATTGCCTCTATATTTTACAATATGGTGTAAAGCTAAATAAATCAGTCGCGGATCTTCTTTCTCCGTTGATGTCATCAAATGTTTTCTTAAGTGATAAATCGTTTTGTACTTTTTATAGTAAGTCTGATCATTAAAGGTATCATCAATAAATAAGTTATACTGATTTTTTACTTCAAAACCATTTTCCTGTCCAATTTTTTCTTTATCTTCCCGATCTAAAAAGGAAGAATGGGTTAAACGGATATAAAAAGTTGGATCAACCTCTGCAATCATTGATTCCATAATACCCTGTAATAATCTAATACGTTCACGACGCTTGTTATATCTTCTTCTAGCAGAACGGCTTAAACGTCTCTCTGATGCAGGATTAGCCTGTTCAAACAAACGTGATCCCCACATATGATGATTATCTTTTTTAAGTAAGTTGTAATGAGAGTCCATGACGGCCCATCCAACAGAATTGGTTCCAATATCTAATCCAATGCTATAACTTGTATCTTTTTTGTTCATCTTCTTGACAACCTCCATAATTTCGACTAAGCTAAATATGTAGTCTGAAAGCAGTTCAGAATTACATACCGAGTTAAAATAAAGCTTATGCTTAAATGCCAGCTTGCTGGTGCCATTTAGATGGCTTTTTTGAAATGTTGCTTAGCAGCATTTTTTTATTTACTCTTTTTAGCTATTCATGTAGTGTATAAATCAATTATAGCACCGCGCTTAGATCCTGTAAGCACTTGACAGCTATTAAACATATCTTTATTTTTTTATATCTAACACATTATCTCGCTATGCCTGATCACTGCATTTTATATTTTCTAAAACCTAATATTTCATTTACTATTATATCAGGCACTATGTTCAATATTTTAGACATAAGAAAATAATCTTTCTTTTTTCTCAATTTTATTCTTATAAAACCTTAACCATAAAAGATTAAAAACATAATTCATTAAACTATTAACTCCAATATTTGATTTTTTCTCTCATTGCCTTGTACAAACTTAAAATAATCTCATTAGATATGACGCTTAAAGGGTAATTTCATGTATAATGAATTAGTAAACAAGTAAAACAATAACGGGTGTTTATTGTTTTTAAAAATAGAGTGATGTATCATAAATCCGAGGATGTGAAAAACATGAATATAGAAGAAATCTATAAAACACAAAAAGCCTATTTTAATAGTTTTGAAACAAGAAATGTCGAAAAACGTAAAGATGTTTTAACAAGAATTATGAACTGGTTAGAAGAGCATGAAGATGATATCAATCAGGCTCTCAAACTAGATTTAGGGAAAACAAGAGCAGAAGCTTATCTCTCTGAGATTGGTTTAATATATGATGCCTTCTCAGTCATTGAAAAGAATATTGATAAATGGACCAAAAGAAGAAAAGTCGGATCACCAATTCGTGCCCTGTTATTTAGAAGTTTTACTGTCTATGAGCCTTATGGCACAGTCTTAGTCATGTCACCATGGAACTACCCATATTTATTATCAATGGAACCTGTTCTCTATGCCATTGCAGCGGGGAATACCGTTGTCTTAAAGCCTAGTGAATATGCTCCCAATACAGCTGAAATCTTTACCCGTTTAGCGGAAGATTTAGGTGAACCAGGTTTATTAAGTGTTATTCAAGGTGATGCAAGAACTTCACGTGAATTATTAACCTATAAATGGGATTATATCTTCTTTACCGGTTCAACTTCAGTAGGGAAAGTCGTTTATAAACGAGCAGCCGAAAACCTAACTCCAGTGACTTTAGAATTAGGTGGTAAATCACCAACAATCGTTACCAACTCCATCGATATCGATGTTGCGGCGAAACGTATTGCTTTTGGTAAGTTCTTAAATGCTGGTCAGACCTGTGTAGCCCCTGATTATGTCTTTGTTCATGAAAGTGTCAAAGATCAGTTTATTGATCGTTTGAAACATTACATTCATGAATTCTTCGGGGATAATCCATTAGAATCAGAATCCTTATGTAAGATTATCAATCGTAAACATTTCAATCGACTTTTATCATTAGTTGATCATCAGAACATTCTCATTGGCGGCAGTGCCAGTGAACGTTCCTTAAAGATTGCTCCAACTGTTATTGATGGTGTCCAGGAATCTGATGCCATTATGCAACAGGAAATTTTTGGTCCAATCTTACCAGTCATGACTTATCAGGATATTGATGAAGTCATTGCTTATATCAATAATCATCCTAAGCCATTAGCTCTTTATCTCTTCACAGAAGATAAAGAAATCCAGGATAAAGTCTTAGATCGCTGCAGCTTTGGCGGTGGCTGTATCAATGATACCATCATGCACTTAAGTGATCATGACTTACCATTTGGCGGTGTCGGTGATAGTGGAATCGGTGCATATCATGGCAACTATTCCTTTGAAACATTCTCTCATGAGAAATCCGTATTAACTTCATCAACCAAACGTGATATTAACTTCCGTTACTATCCGCTTACTGAAGATAAGGAATATCAAATCAGAAAACAATTAAAGTAGGACTCTTTTGAGCAATGTCATTCAGTTAAGCATTTTTTGAGCCAGTTCACTCAATTCTACTTGAGTGGCCTGGCTTTTTTATTTTTAAAATAATGCAAAAAAGACTTGACAAGCAAAATTCCGGAATAAATTCATAATCCGAAGGAAATTGTAGGAGGATTTTTACTTATGATTTCTAAACAAGATAAAGAACGAAATTTTGATTATGAAACGGAGGCTTGTGCTTTTAATACTACCCCCGAAGGGGTGAATTTGGCATTGGAAAAATCGATTAAGATGGTTACAGACAATATTGCATGTTATGTTATTGATCCTGTATCTGATATGACAAGAAGCCGTAAAGTTCCAGCTGATATGATTATTAGATTTCTCATTCACAAGGAAGGAAAATCCATCAGATCTGAGATTTGTGAGCAGATGCCTGAAGGTATGGAGTTTCAAGCTTCAGCTTTCTGCATGCAGAGATATAAAATAAAGCCTAATGCATTTAACAGAGTAATGACGCTTTTCAATCAGACTATCAAACCTAAGAACACATTTAATGGCTACTATATCATTGCCTGCGATGGCTCCGACTTGAACATTCCTTTTATGAAGGATCATCCTGAGTTAATCGTTAAAAGCAAAAAAGGAAGGGATTTTTGTCAGATCCACCTCAATGCTCTTTATGACTGCCTTAATGGAGTCTATTGGGACGCAGAAATGACAACACCTAACAAAAAAAGAGAACCTGGTGCTTTGATTACTATGACTGAAAGAAAGTATTACCCAGAAAAATCAATTATTGTATGTGATAGAGGATATGTTTCATACAAACTGATGGCTGATTTTATTGAGAAAGGACAAAAATTTGTGATTAGGTCTAAGGATATTAATATCCGTAGTTCAATCCTAAAAAGATTTGATTTGCCAGATGAGGAATTAGACCAGGAAGTCAGCGTTACACTGACAAGAAGCAATAAACGTTATAATAGCGATCGAAAAAAATATGCATTGGTCAATTCAAATATCGATTTCCCACAAATTGATACATGGAGTAATGATGATTACGTAATAAGCTACAGAGTTGTCCGCATAAAGCTTGATGATGAAAACTTTGTAACTCTTGTCACTAATTTAAGCAAGGAAGAAATACCGTTTGAGTATATGAAAGAGCTCTACCATTTAAGATGGTCTCAAGAACAATCATTTTTTAATTTGAAATATAGAATAGGTTTAAAATATTTCAATTCAAAGAAAGTTGATGGCATACTGCAAGAAGTATATTCGAAACTTATCATGTTTAACGTAACAAGTGTTATTACGAATAGTGTTGATATTCCTGATATGAAAGCTGAAGAGTATGAGAAAAACAAAAAAAGAGTTGCACACAAAACGAAGGCAAACTTTGCCGTCGCAATCACCAATGTACATCTCTTTCTTAAGGGAACTATTTCTGAAAAAGGACTCATAAATAGAATCAAGAAATTTGTAATCCCAATCAGACCTGGAAGATCATTCACTCGAAAAATAAGACCCCAGTCACTAGCTCCTCTGAACACTAGGGTATCATAATTTTTCAAAATCTCAAGAATAATTAGGAAATTAATAAATATAGGGATATTATGCCAAATTACATCAATTTACTTAGGATAAAGCTAAATGAGCAAAATCAAAAAAACAGACCATGAGAATTGGATCATGTTTCGCATTCTCACAGTCTGAAACTTTGGTTAACTGAATAGCCGGTCTCAGCTTTTTCAGATCATTCGTCGCAATTTCAGCTTAATTGAATGACATTGCTCTTTTGAGTTCTGCTTTTTTAGCGTATAATTCAAATAAGAAAGAAGGTATATTATGAAGGTAAAACACATTTTATTAACAGCCGCAATGGTCGTTGCCTTAAATTCAGGCAATGCCGTTTATGCGAAGTCATCCGCTTCCGTTTATGTCATCAATCATATGAAAGGAGATGGCAATTATTTTCCGGACTGGACAATGTCCTACAATAAAAACGGTCTAATTCAGAAAATTAAATGGAAAGGCATAAAAAATACTGTTTATGACTTTCCTCGTGTTAGCACCTATACTTACAAAGGGACTAAAATCACCAAACTCGTTGAAAGCACCCCAGGTACCAAAGAAACCTATGTTTATAAAATGCATTATGTAAAAAATAAGCTTTCTAAGATCGATTATGTTGGCATCGATCATTACACTGGGACAAAAACATTCTATTATTCAGGTAAAAATATCACGAAAATTACTGATACGCATATGCCAGCTTATACGTTTACTTATGATCAAAAAGGCCAATTATTAACATCGCGTGGCAATGGCGGTAACTTTGATTGCCGCTATGATAAAAATGGTCATTTCTCTTATTATTTTCCAGTCTCTATTAATGATCAGGATAATGGTGTCTATTATCAAAATAGCTATGATCAGCATCATAATCTCACTAAGATTACTGCCAAAAAGTGGACAATTTATAAAGGTAAACCGGTGGTAGCTGCTAGATTTACCTACAAAAAGAAGAAAGTACCCGCCAACATGGTAAAAAAGATCAAAGCACAACAGCGCTGGATCCAGACGTATACTAACGATTACTCTATTTACAATTTCTAGATTTTTCTAATATCTCCCCCGGTAGACTAGACAGGAAGGGGAGGAAAACATATAATGAAAGTAACTCTACAGAAAGGATTATATATAGAAATGGATAATAATAACCAGGTCCCTGTTATTGAACTCTCATTCAAAAACAGTTTTGAACCAGAAGTTTTACAGGAAAATAAAGAATTACAGAAAGATACAGAAAAGATTGGCTCTGCCATCATTGGCATGTTATCAGATATTTTAAAAGAAATTATCAAAGATAACTTAGGTGATGACTATGATTTAAATAGTGTCATCCGTATTGGTGCACAAAATGCCTCTAACTTCACCCATATGTATGATATGTACTCATTCTTTGGTGGCGAATATATGAATAAGAATGAACAGACAGCTGAAATCATTCCAACCATCAATTCGATCATCATGCAGGATGAAGAAGGCAACTATGTCTTTGGGTTTGCATCAGATGATGACGAAGTGCAGATCAGCTATTTATTCAGTGCTTTAGCTGTTACCGCTGCGAAGTTATTAACACCTGATGAAGTAGATTCTGTATTAGGTTTCTTAGTTGGTGCGATCGTTGACGACTTATTCGAAGAAGAAGACGATGACGAAGACGAATACATGTAATAAGTAAGGGCAGGAAAAAATCCTGCCCGTTTTTGTTAGTCCTGATCAAAGACAATACCAGCACTTTGTCTTGCTTGCGTTAAGATATCCGCTTCCATCTCTGTATAAGAGAGTAATTCTTCTGCTTTCTTTTCATCATTTTCATGAATAATACGAATAAATTCTTTGAATTCATAATACATTGCATGATGCTGCTCATCATAGTCTTTTAACTGATTCTTAATGTTATAATGCGTCATGCGAGAGACAGGCGTATCAATGAGAATACTGCCATCATCACTCTGAATTGTGTTCATTAATGGTGCTGCGCAATCCTTGGCGCCAATTAAAACAGCTTTAAAGCTGCCGTAATCCATGGTCAGTATACCACTGGTATCAATACCATGTGCAATGTTGGCGAGGTAATTCACTTTTTGAGGAGCGCCAAATAAACCAATCATAAAGTTAATATTATAAACATTAAGATCATAGAGGGCACCACCCGCTTTATGAACATCAAAAGCAGGAAGAATTGTTCCTTCTTTAAAAGCATCATAACGTGATGAATACTGTGAATAATTTAAAGAGACAATCTTGATTGATCCTAATGAAGAAAGATCTTTCTTTAACGCCTGATAAGCCGGCATGGCATGAATCGTCATCGCTTCTAACAGGAAAACATGTGCTTCCTTAGCGGCCTGAACTAATGTGTCAAACTGCAGACTATTCACGACAAAAGGCTTTTCACAAATGACATGCTTATGCGCATTAATAGCCTGTAAAGCATAATCATAATGTAAATGGTTAGGCAAAGCGATATAAACAGTATCAATATCACTTTGTAATAAATCTTCGTAAGAAGTATAAACACCTGCAAAATGATGTTCATCCGCAATCTTTTGTGCTTTCTCGACTGAACGTGGGGTGGATAAGATATACGTTTTTTCAATTGGTAAAAGATCATAGGTTTCCATTAAATCTGCTACAATCTTACCTGTTCCTATAATTCCTAGTTTCATTGTTTCACATCCTTTAGTTCTATTGTATAAAAATCAAATTTCATCTTTTTGATATTTTCTCACATTGAAAAAGTACGATGTAAAATTATGTAAAAGAAATAGATTTTTTATTGATTAAAAGAAGATAATTTAAGATGCACATCATCAAAACTGTAAAAGAAAAGGCATCTGAAATTTCAGATGTCATAATATTAATCACAGTAGCTTTCATCAATGAGTCCCTTTTGGAACATTTCCATCATTTCATTGGTTAAAGATAAGTGATCCGGCTGTAAATGGATATCTTCCCGTTTGGTCCAGACCCCTTTCTTTAATTCACTGGTGTCTAACTTAATCTTTGTATCACCATCGACAACGCAGTAAAAGCCCATCAGGATATCATCCACAAAGCCCCAAGGCTGAGATTTATAATAACGAATATTCTTAACCTTTAAGCCGACTTCTTCCATCACTTCTCGTGCTACCGTCTGTTCCAAGGTTTCACCAATTTCCACAAAACCGGCAATTAAGGCATTATGACCATAGCCTTGCGCATATTTGGTAATCAGGATTTCATCACCATGCATAACCCCAACAATGACAGCGGGATTCAGACGGGGATAAATACGATTTCCGCAATGCGGACACACGATCGCGCGTTCATCATCCGCTAACGTTGTTTCGACGCCGCAGTAACCGCAGTAGCGGTTATGACGATACCAGTTGGATAACGAATAAGCGGTAACAACAGCTAATAAATAAGGGGCAAAATCTTCATCATCATTACGAAGATTCCAGACATCTTCATAGTAATAGCCTTCTAAACGTACATGATGCTTAATCAGAAAACAGTCACGATCATCAAGAGAGAATAAATAAACATATTCTGCCTCTGCTGGCATCTGCGCATAAGTTGGAAAGGTAAAATCTTCCGTTACTAAAACACTTCTTTTCCGGAAAGAAAAGATTAAGCTATCAGCTTGTGGTTTCTTATTAGGATCATAGGAATTGTTTAATATATGTGGTTCAATATCTTGAATCATTCTTTCTGTACCTCGTTTCTAGGGTCATTATAAAACATTTTTATGAGATTTCAAACGTGAAAAAGAACCGGATGGATTGGGCCCGGTTCTTTTTCGATGTTTGGGATTTTAAAATTATGAAGGGATGTACTCCTTTGAGTACAAATACACTATAGCACACAACTTTTTGCAGAGTTATAAGAATACTGTGTGAAATTATGGGTAATCTTGAATTTCAAAATGATAGGCTATGAAAAAAGCCGGTGGATCACCGACTTCTTTCATGTTTTTGGGATTTAAATTATGAAGGGATGCACTCTTTACTTAAGAGTACGGATATATAATATCTAATAATTGTTTTTATATTTTGGAATAATTGTGTGAGAATATGTGAGAATTCGATTACTTCATGCTAAATTATAAAGATTGTTCTGTACGCCCAATAATATCATCCTGCGTTGCTTTGGATAAAACATTGAAGAAAGCACTATATCCAGCTACACGAACAATTAAGTCTTTATGCTTTTCTGGATGTTTTTGGGCATCAATTAAGGTTTCTCTTGAGACGATGTTGTACTGTACATGATAGCCATGGAGACGATTAAAGAAGGTTCGAATAAGAGCTTCTAATTTCATCTTATTTTCCTCATTAGCCAGCATGGAAGGATTCATCTTCTGATTCAGTAAAACCCCGCCGGTAATTAAATGCGTTGGTAATTTAGAAACACTCTTGAAGACAGCAGTTGGACCATGCTGGTCACAGTTATGCGCAGGGGAGCAGCCTTCCGCTAATGGTTCATGAGCTTTACGGCCATCTGGCGTTGCCATGGTTCCCATTCCCTGTCCGACATTCGCAGAAATCGAAGATGTCCCGCCATAACGGACACCGCCAATTGGCCCACGGCCAAAGCGGGTATTTTTATATTTCTTGATTTCATCTAAATAGCTGTCATACGCCTCAACGACTAACTCATCAACTTCATCTTCATCATTACCATATTTAGGTGCCTCATTGATTAACATCTCCTGGATCTGTTTGTTTTCTGGTGATGTAAAGTCATCTAAGATCGCATTCCATAAAGCTTCTGGGGTGATTTTCTGTTCATCAAAAACTAATTTCTTAATCGCCGCTAAGCTATCGGCCATATTCGCAATGCCGACCTGTAAACCCGAGATAAAGTCATAGACAGCGCCGCCTTCTTTAATTGTTTTCCCTCGTTTGAGGCAGTCATCCGTTAAGGTTGAACATAAGATATCAGGAACATCACGTTCACTCGCTTTATCGATACAGTTCTCGACGATCACGCTATAACGCGTTAATTCACGGACTGATAAATCCCAGGCCTTCATTAATTCCTCATAGGAATGCATATCCTTGAAATAACCATAGCCTTTCATAAAACGCTTGCCACTGGTTAAATCAACGCCATTATTCATCACGCATAAGAGAATACGTGGGAAGTTCATATAACTCATCCCAGTACAGCGATAACCCCATTTACCGGGAACAGCTGTTTCAACACAGCCAATAGCTGAATAATCATAGGCATCTTCTTTCGCAACACCTTTTTCAATAAAGGATGGAATGATGATTTCATCATTATTAAGAGCAGGCATGCCAAAGCCTAATTTCATAACTTCAATACATTCATCAAAGAAATGTTTATCTAAATGTGCATGATAACGAACGGTTAAGTTAGGCTGAGTTAAACGCGTTTGCGCAACGGACTGTAAAACAAGGAAGGAAAGGGGATTAACTGCATCTTTACCATCTCTTGTCTGACCGCCAATCGTGACATTCTGATACATTGGAGAACCCGCACTTGAGAAAGTATGGGCCTGCGAACGCACTTTATTAATTGTCATCGTCTTGATCCATAAGTTATCTAATAATTCCACCACTTCTTCATCAGTAAGGGAATCATGAGCATAATAAGGATACATATACTGATCAAAACGACCATAAGATAAAGAATGACCATTCGATTCAATCTGTAAGATCAACTGAATAAACCATACTGACTGGATTGCTTCTTTAAAGCTTTGCGCTGGCTGATAAGGAACCTTCTCACAAATATTAGCGATGTCTTCTAATTCTGTTTTACGTTTGCCCGTCGCCGTTAAACTCATTTCATGAGCTAACTGCGCATAACGATGAGCAAAGTTCTTTACCGCTTCAATAACAATTAATACAGCTTTATAGAAGATACGCTGATCAATCGCATCGATATCTGTCATATCTAAGTGAGAAAGATACTCTTTGGCTTTATCTTCATAACCTTTTAAACCATATTGTAAAACTTTCTGATAATTAACCGCTAAATGCGCATCGCCGGCATTGAGTTTTCCTTCCATGCCAAAGAAGCCTGTCTCCATAAAGACTTTCACTTCTTCCGGCAGTAATTCTAAGCCGCGATCACGCAAGGTATTATTGTGCCAGAAAGGGGCAATCTCCCGTAAGATCTGTTTGGTTTCTTCAGTGATATAGAAAACATCACCATCACGTTTTTCAAAAGTATCCAGTTCGTCCATGACAAAACCCATGGTATATTCTGGGAAAATAGGGGCATTACGATTCTTTGTGGCCTGGTTCCCCACGATCAGGGTATCATCTTCAATATAAATAGACATCTTTTCTAAGATTTCTTTTAACATCACCGCACGTAATAAAACCCGTGGTAAATGTTGGTTATTTTTATAAACATCAGTGACAATCTGTGCTCTTTCAGCATCGATATAAGGTTTTTCATCTAAGACCTGGTTGCGGAAATGATCCATTCTTTGTGTCAATTTTCCAAAGTGTTCTGTATGTTCCATAATATCTACCTCTCTTCACCTATAATGTACGCGCTTGAAAGATTAAAGTCAACAACTTTCATTTCATTTATAATTATTTTACTTTCATATGAAACTATGATACAATCATTTCAGGAGGAATTCTTATGGAAGGTATTGTCTTTAATATTCAGAAATTTAGTATTCATGATGGGCCAGGAATCCGTACGACGGTCTTTTTAAAAGGGTGCCCCTTACATTGTAAATGGTGCGCTAATCCTGAATCCCAGTCACCCCATATTCAGATCATCCGTGATGATGATCTTTGTATTCATTGTCATCATTGTCAAAAGATTTGCCCTAAACAGGCAATCTTAGAGGATTTAAACATCACTTCAGCCTGTGATGGCTGCCTAACATGCGTCAATGAGTGCCCCGTCCATGCGCTTTCTTATGAAGGTAAAAAAATGAGCGTTGAAGATGTTGTAAAGATTTGTCTGCAGGATCGTGATTTCTATGAGGAATCAGGAGGCGGGGTCACTATTTCCGGCGGTGAAGGGATGATGCAGCCGCCATTTGTGAAAGCCTTAGTGACCGCTTTAAAAGAAGAACATATCCATGTAGCCATTGAAACAACTGGCTATGCGTCTGAGCAAGTCTTTCAGGAGTTAGCCCCTTTATTTGATCTCTTATTATTTGATGTCAAACATTATGATGATGCCAAGCACCAAGAAGGTACAGGCGTTACCCATCAGCTGATCGATTCCAATATGCGTTATGCAATTGCACATCATATTCCTTTATTAGCCCGCATTCCGGTCATTCCTGGTTTTAATGACAGCTTAGAAGATGCAAAGGGGTTAGCAGCTTATCTCTTATCCTGTCAGATCGATAAAGTGCAGTTATTGCCTTTCCATCAGATGGGCGAAAATAAATATGTCAAACTGCATCGGAATTATGCTTATACGAATGTGAAAGCGTATCATGAAGAAGATCTTAATGAATATGCCGATATTTTTAGAAAGCAGGGGGTCAATGCCTTCTTCCACACTGAAAAAAGCTGAGTGTCTTCTCACTCAGCTTTATAGATTTCAACACCTTGATCGGTTAATGTCGTTTCGTATTCCAAAGGCAGTGAGCTATCTGTAACCACCGCTGAAACTTCTGAAGCTCGTAATAAGTTCACCGTGCCTTGTTTACCAAACTTTTCTGATTCACTGACGACAATGACATTCTTCGCATGACGAGAGATTTCTCGTACCGTCATGCAGCGTTCAAAGTCACGACCGGTAAAACCCGTAACATCGGTATAACCATCAGTTCCAATAAAATAGTGATCGACATAAAAACTTGAGGCGGCCTGACTCGTCAATGGCCCGACTAACACCTGGGATTCTTTCTGATAACTGCCGCCTAATAAAATCAGATTGATATCCATATTTTTAACGTAATCACAAATAAAAGCGGAATTGGTAATAATGGTCATATTTTTTTTATGCAAGGCTAAAGCTTTCGCCACGAGCGCGCAGCAGGATCCTGATTCAATCATCAGGGTTTCCCCATCTCTGACAAGTTCAATCGCCTTACGGGCGATTTTTTCTTTTTCTTCATAGTGATAGCTTAATCTAGTAGAAATGTTATCTAAACCATTGAGGCGGGCATAGCCATGTTCGCGTTTAATCATGCCAGCATCTTCCAGTTTATTGAGATCCTTACGGATCGTCACCTGAGAAACACCTAATAAGCGTGATAATTCAACGACCTCCATCGATTCATTTTTAGTAATGAGATTTAAAATTGTCTTTTGTCTTTCGTTCATTCTTTCATTCTCCTGCCTACTAGAATACCATAAGTTAAGCGTTTACGCTAGATGTGATTTGATGATCATATTTTACCGGAAATGCCTTAAGTCATGTTATAATGGACACAAAAGAAATGAGGTTATAGCATGGGTAATATTGAACAGAATGATATTAATCATATCATCGATAATATTATGGATGATTACTCTCAAGGACGCGATATTGACTCGATGGAAGTTTTCCATCAGCCAGACATGGATGTCATCATTGATATCCTGCATAAATTATTACGAGTATTCTATCCAGGATTTTATCGAGAAAAAGTCTATAAGTATTATAATGAACGCAATAATCTTGCGGTCTTAATTGAAGATATTATGTATCATCTCCAGCAGCAGATTGCAATTGTCTTACACAATCGTGATGAATATCTGGATTGCGATGAAGAATGCACCGAACGTGAAGCCTATCTGATCACTAAAAAATTCTTCAATGAAATTCCTAAGATTCGTGCTTATCTGGATACTGATATGCAGGCTGCTTTTGATGGTGATCCAGCCGCCAATGGCAAAGATGAAATTGTCTTATGTTATCCTGGGTTATTAGCGACAACCATTAATCGTATCGCCCACGAATTATTTGTCTTAGATGTCCCGCTGATTCCGCGCATGATGAGTGAATATGCCCATTCCCGTACCGGTGTGGATATTCATCCGGGTGCGGTCATCGGCAAATACTTCTTTATTGACCATGCCACTGGCATTGTCATCGGTTCTACAACCAAAATAGGGGATCATGTCAAAGTATACCAAGGCGTGACATTGGGCGCTTTATCAACCCGTAAAGGCCAGTTACTGCATGGTGTGAAACGTCATCCAACCATTGAAGATAACGTCACCATCTATGCGGGAGCAAGCGTCCTGGGCGGAGATACTGTGATCGGTCATGATACCGTCATTGGCTCTAATGCCTTTATCACATCATCGGTCGCACCGAATTCCCGTATTTCCATTGAAAATAAATCCATTCATGTGGAAAATCAAAAAGTAAAAAAAGAAGATTTAGATGATTCCACATGGTTCTACATTATCTAGGAGGCCTAATATGGATAAGTTTAGAGCAAAATTTCGTAAAGAATTAAACGCCCATTCGCATGTCGGTAAAGTCATTGCGGTCATGTCCGGCAAAGGCGGGGTAGGGAAATCGCTGACTACGACACAGTTAGCGGTCGCTTTAAATCGTCAGGGTTATAAAGTCGCGATTATGGATGCCGATTTAACCGGTCCTTCCATTCCCCAGGCTTTTGGCTTAAGCGGTCAGACTTATGGCGTTAAAGAAGGGATTGTTCCAAGAGTGACTAAGACTGGTATTAAAGTCATGTCCATTAACTTATTAGTGGAAAATCCTGGTGATCCAGTCATTTGGCGTGGTCCCGTCTTAGCGGATATGATCAACCAGTTCTGGACGGATGTCTACTGGGGAGAAATTGACTATATGCTCATCGATATGCCGCCAGGAACAGGGGATATCCCACTGACAATCTTCCAGTCTTTACCAGTTGATGGCATCGTTGTCGTCACTTCACCACAGGACTTAGTATCCATGATTGTCGAAAAATCTGTGCGCATGGCGAATACGATGGATATTCCATTACTCGGGATCGTTGAAAATATGAGTTATTATGTCTGCCCTGACTGCGGTCATAAGCACTATATCTTCGGCGAATCACATATTGAAGATGTCGCTAAACAGTTTGGCATTGATACTTATACCCAAATGCCAATCGATCCAACGATTGCCCAAACCATTGATGCAGGTAAAGCCGAAAGCTTAAAGATTGAACATTTAGACAATATCATTGCAGCCATTGAAAAATAGAGGATGGAACGCTCCATCCTCTTTTACTTACAGCCATCCACGCCGCAGGCAGCGCCTTCGGCAATGATCTGATCTTCTTCTAATATTTTATTAAAAATCTTTTTCATCTCTGAGGTCGGTAAAGCTCCCGGAATCGCATACTTATCATTAATAATGAAGTAAGGCACCGCATTGATACCATATTGCTTTGCTAACGCTTCTTCAGAGCGCACCTGCTCACTATAATCATCACTATTTAACAGTTGCTCAAAGTCTTCTTCGCTGATTCCCGCTTCTAACGCTAATGGCTTTAAAGCCTCTAAATCACTCATTTCACGATGTTCTTCAAACATCGCTTGAAACAAGCGATCAATGAATTGATTTGCTTTTTCAGATGATAATTTTTTCTGCGCTAACTTGGTTAAACGATGAGCCGGGAAGGTGCTTGTATAACGGGCATGGACATAATCTAAAGCAATATCAGAATCACTAGCCATCGTTTCTACCTTTTTAATTTCCTCACTGGCCTGGCTTAAACTGATACCATATTTCGATGCGAGCAACTGCGTTGAAGGACCTACATAATGGTTGGGAAATGTCGGATCTAACTCAAATGATAACATCGTGACATCACTATCATTTTCTAAGCCGCTTTCTTGAATTGCTCTTTTTAAATGGGTTTCCCCGATATAACAAAACGGACAGGCATAGTCCGAAAAGAATTTTACTGATAATTTTTTCATAGATAACCTCTCTTTCGCTGTTATCCTAGCATAAGATTGCGCACAATTCATTATATATGCATTGAAAAAGACTAAGGCTTTCACCTTAGTCCTTTGCTTATTTGATGTTTTTCACGTTTTCACGTACTAAAGCTTTTTTCAGAGCGAGTTCAGCACGTTTAATATCTAAGCCGTTTCCGTCTTTTGCTAAACGTTCACGCGCACGCTTTTCTGCTTCCTGAGCACGTTTGAGATCGATCTCATCCTGTGATTCGATGACATTCGCAATGAGCGTCACCGTATTTTCAGGAGAGACATAGACGAAGCCGCCAGCAATGGCGAATTCGTACTTTTGTCCATCAACGATGTAATGCATCTCAGAAATATCAACACCAGCGGCGAGAGGAATATGATGCGCTAAGATGCCAATATAACCATCGGTTGTTTTGACATTGAGTAAGTCGGCATCAACTTCTCGGTAGGTACCCTTAGGTGTCACGATTTTTAAATGAAATTTATTCATTCTTTAAAGTTTCTGCTTTCTTGGCAGCTTCTTCGATGGTACCTACGTTATGGAACGCTGCTTCTGGCAGGTGATCCCATTTACCCTCTAAGATTTCTTTGAAGCCTTTGACTGTGTCGTCAACGTGAACATACTTACCTTCCAAGCCAGTGAACTGTGAAGCTACTGAGAATGGCTGTGATAAGAAGTTACGGATACGTCTTGCACGAGCAACAGTCTGTTTATCTTCATCACTTAATTCATCCATCCCTAAGATGGCGATGATATCCTGTAATTCCTGGAATCTCTGTAAGATCTGCTGAACGCCATGAGCGACTTCATAATGTTCTTTACCAACGATGTTTGGATCAAGACCACGAGAAGATGAGTTCAATGGGTCAACGGCAGGGTAGATCCCTAAAGCGGCGATCCCACGATCCAATACGACACGGGCATCCAGATGGGTGAAGGTTGTCGCTGGCGCAGGGTCAGTCATATCATCGGCAGGCACATAGACAGCCTGTACGGATGTAATGGAACCTTTCTTTGTCGATGTGATACGTTCCTGTAACTGGCCCATTTCGGTTGCCAGGGTAGGCTGATAACCAGCCTGTGAAGGAACACGGCCTAATAAGGCTGATACTTCTGATCCAGCCTGAGTGAAACGGAAGATGTTATCGATGAATAATAACACATCCTGACCCTGCACATCACGGAAGTATTCAGACATTGTTAAAGCGGTTAACGCTACTCTTAAACGAGCTCCTGGTGGTTCGTTCATCTGACCGAAGACCAGCGTTGTTTTGTTTAAAACGCCCGATTCTTTCATTTCATAGTATAAGTCATTCCCTTCACGAGAACGTTCGCCGACACCGGCGAATACAGATAAACCATTATGTTCAGTTGCGATGTTGTTAATGAACTCCTGGATTAAAACGGTTTTACCAACCCCGGCACCACCGAACAGACCGATTTTACCACCCTTGATGAATGGACATAATAAATCGACGACTTTGATCCCTGTTTCTAAGATTTCTGTTTCTGTTTTCTGTTCCGCATATGTTGGTGCAGCACGGTGAATTGGCATATGTTTCGCATCTGTTAATTCTTCTTTACCATCAATGGCATGACCTAAGACATTAAACATTCTGCCTAAGGTTTCGTTGCCTACTGGGACACTGATTGGTGCTCCGGTATCAACGGCATCCATCTGTCTTGTTAAACCATCAGTAGAGCCTAAGGCGATACAACGAACGACATCATCACCGATATGCTGGGCAACTTCTAGAACTAATTCTTCGCCATGGTTATCGATTTTGATCGCCGTGTTGATTTCTGGTAAGTCCTGGTTGTTATCGAACATAACATCGACAACTGGGCCTCTGGCACTGACGATTTTACCAATATGATTAGCCATATGGCACCTCCTTATTAATTTTCGGCATTCGCACCAGCCACAATTTCACTGACTTCGCTTGTGATTTGTGCCTGACGAGCCTTGTTATACTGAAGACGTAAATTGTCTGTTAATTCCTGCGCATTATCTGTAGCGTTTTCCATTGAAGTACGACGTGATGCATTTTCAGAAGTCACACTTTCGACTAAGTAGCCGTAGATGACCCCCTGCAGATACATCGGAATCAGGCTGCCTAATACTTCTTCTGGAGAAGGTTCAAATAATGTCTGCTTATGTACATTAGTCTCTTTGCTTTCAAGCTTGTCTGCTTCCACCGGCAAGAGTTTCACAACTCTTGGTGTAAACGTGATGTTATTGACGAATTCCGTATAAATGATATAGATATTTTTAATCTTTTTCTCTTCATATTCATTCATCAATGTATTGGTCAGTTTAATGACATCCTTGAATTCTAAAGAACTGTTCAGACTCTCATAATCACTGTTCATTTCAAAAGACGTATGGTTTCTAAAATAGTTTTCACCTTTCGTCCCAATGACATAAACAAGATCATCTTCCTTTAAGACTTCCTGAGCTTTTTTAAAGACGTTGGCATTATATGCCCCGCATAACCCTAAGGAAGAGGTAATGACGATATAGACGTCTTTACCAGTAGTATTGACTTTCAGGAAAGGGGAGTCGATCTGTCCTTTGGAAGTGGCCAGGATTTCACCGACTGTTTCACGAACCTGAGAATAGTAAGGCTTCATGGCTTCTAAGTGGCGTCTCGTCTTCATTAATTTTGAAGACGCCACTAATTCCATCGCCTTAGTGATTTTCATTGTAGATTCAACAGACTTCATGCGTCGCTTGATCGCTTGCATTTGTCCTGCCATAAGCTATTACCCTGCTTTCTGAAGTCTTTCGAACTGTTCTACATAAGTCTTCATGGCAGCTTTTAAGTTTTCGATCAGACTATCTGATAAGACTTTCTTTTCGGTAATTTCTTTAACGTAATCAGGATGATGGGCGGTCATGTTATCGACTAAACCACTCATGAAATCACTGATTTTGTCGGTCTTAATAGTTTTCGTAAAGCCATATTTTAAGGCGAATAACGTTAAGACCATTTCTTCTACACTACGTGGCGAATACTGTGGCTGAATTAACGTCTGTAAGATTCTTTCCCCTTTATCGATGACTGATTTCGTTTCTGCATCAAGGTCAGAACCAAACTGAGCGAAAGATTTCATTTCTTCATACTGTGCTAATTCATATTTTAATGTCGATGAAACCTGCTTCATGGCTTTGATCTGGGCAGCGGAACCAACACGGGATACGGATAAACCAGTATCGATGGCTGGTCTGAAACCAGAGTTAAATAATTCCTGCTGTAAGAAGATCTGACCATCAGTAATCGAAATAACATTGGTTGGGATATAAGCTGAGATATCGCCAGCCTGGGTTTCGATAATTGGCAGGGCGGTAATGGAACCACCGCCATTTTCTTCATTTAATTTACAAGATCTTTCTAGTAATCTTGAATGTAAGTAGAAGACATCACCTGGATAAGCTTCACGACCTGGGGCTCTCTTTAATAAGAGGGATAAGGTACGGTAAGCAACGGCGTGTTTACTTAAATCATCGTATACGATCAGGACATCTTTGCCCTGTTCAAGCCATTCTTCACCAATCGCACAGCCGGCATATGGAGCGATGTACTGAACTGGTGCTAATTCTGAGGCACTGGCAGAGACAACGGTTGTATATTCCATTGCGCCACCTTCTTTTAATTTCTGAACAACCTGCGCAACGGTTGAGTTTTTCTGTCCAATTGCGACATAGATACAGTAAATATTCTGACCTTTCTGGTTCAAAATAGTATCAATGGCAATCGCTGTTTTACCAGTCTGACGGTCACCGATAATTAATTCTCGCTGACCACGACCGATAGGGATGATGGCATCGATCGTTGTAATCCCGGTCTGTAATGGCGTATCAACACTCTTACGGGTCATAACCCCTGGTGCAATACGTTCAATTGGACGGGTTTTAGTGGTATGGATTTCTCCCTGACCATCAATCGCCTGTCCTAATGGGTTAACAACACGACCTAATAATTCGTCGCCGACCGCAACTTCCATAATACGGCCTGTACGACGGACTTCATCGCCTTCCTTAATTTCATCTGAATTCCCTAAGAGTGTGACACCGACACTATCTTCATCGAGGTTCATGACCATCCCATATACGCTATGAGGGAATTCGATTAATTCACCCAGCATGGCATTGTCTAAACCGTGAATAACTGAGACACCGTCACCGACAGTCATGACTGTACCAACGTCTTTCTGTTCAATGACATCATCGTAATGCTTGATTTGTTCTTTAATCAAAGCACTGATCTCATCTGGTCTTAAACTCACACTGTTCACCTACTTTCCTAAAAGCTCATTTCTAAGCTTTTCAACTTTATTTTTAATAGAATCATCATAGACTCTGTCATTGATCTGAACACGGATCCCACCGATCAGGTTCTGATCAACAATCTGGCGAAGAACGATGGATTTGTTTTCTTTCTTAGAAACAGCACCGGCAATATCCTTGATCTGAGCATCAGATAATGGATAAGCAGTATACACAATACCTTCTTCGATTCCTAACTTTTTATTGCATAAACCAATAAAGCTTCGAACAATATCACGAATATAACGAACTCTTCTTTTCTTGACTAACAGTTTAAGAAAATTCAGCACATATTTAGAAACTGATGAGGCAAATGCCTGATCTAACAGTTTGTATTTGTCATCATCAGAAACCAAAACATGTGAAAAGAACTGAATAAATACAGGATCACTTTCTAAAACAGTGTCCACTAACTTCATATCCTTGAGATACGCATCAACTGCATTCTCATCTTCCGCTAAAGCGAAGAGAGACTCAGCATAGCGATCAGCAACCTGACTATCCATTAGTTCACAACCTTATCTACAAAGTCTTTAACCATGGCATCGTTAGCAGCTGCATCCATTTCTTTATTCATAATCTTTTCCGCTACCTGCGTGGCGATATCGACGATTTCCGTCTTCATCTCAGCGCGCGCCTGCGCTTTCTGTGCTTCGATTTCTTCTTCGGCCTGGGCCATTTTCTTTCTAGCCTGTTCGTTAGCAGCATCCATGATTTTCTGCTTTTCTTTATTTGCATCTTCTTTTGCCATATCGACAATTTCACGATACTGTTTCGCACTTTCACGAGCCTGTTTTTCTGACTCATCTAAGTATGTCTGTGCCTGATCGCGCATATCTTTGGCATCAGTGATGTTCTTTTCGATCGCATCTGCTCGTTTATCCAAGAAACCAACGACAAATTTCCAGCAGTATTTCTTAAATAACAAGAACAGAATGCCAGTCGAGCATAACTGCACAATGATTGTGGTAATGTTCGGGAATAGCTTCAATTCAATATCTGGCATCGCAATTCCTCCTTAAATAATAAATGGTATTAATATACGAAGATTAAGATTAATGAAACAAGTAAACCATATAAGGCTACAGTTTCTGTTAAGGCGATACCTAAAATCATTAATGTACGAATCTTGTTTTCAGCTTCTGGGTTACGACCTAATGCTTCAAGGGCTCTTGAAGCGGCGATCCCTTCACCGATACCTGTACCTAAACCTGCTAATACTGCGATACCTGCAGCGATCGCAATCAAACCTTTATCTGTCATAATTTCTTTTCCTCCTAAATAAATAGATTAGACATTTTTTTATTCCTCATCAGGGTTCTCAATCGAGATCATGATTGTGGATATAGTAACAAAGACTAACGCCTGGATGACACCTGAGAATACATCGAAATATGCATGTAATAATGGTGCAACCAGCGGACCAATAAAGTTAAATGGAATAATGTGACTAGACAGCCAGTTCGTAAACGTGTAAACCAAGGCCATAATAAATGTCCCACTTAACATATTACAGAAAATACGCAATGAAATAGAGATCAATGGTGAAATCAAACCAAAGAGGTTTGTAGGCGGAATCAGATTCCCTTTAATGTAGGAACCTAAGCCCTGGTGTTTAATCGAATTAATCTGGATCAAAACGAAAGTAACCATTGTCAGTGATAATGTTACGGACCAGTTCGAAGTCGGGGCATCAAAGCCAATCAGACCTGACAGGTTAGAACATACCAGCCAAATAAACAGCATCGTGTACCAGACATAATAGTTTTGTGAGAATTTCTTTGGGAAAATCCCGCCAAAATAGTCATATAACCATTTAATTAACGATTCAAACACAAGCATAATACCATGAGGTCTCTCTAACGGATCTGCTTCTTTGAATTTCTTACCTACCCAAATGAAGAATATTGCCAAAACGGTTGTGATGATTAAAGAATAAACCAGCTCACTTTGAATGACGATCTTCATTATTCATGTTTCCTCCTTTCCCTGAATGTCGTCCAGTAGATGGTATACTTTGGCAGCATCAGCGCCAGAAAGCTCGTCACTAATAACGGATAGAGCTTAAAATAGACCCCCGGCAGTAGACCGATGGCATAGATTGGCAGCTTTAACATTAAAAGCAGAACCCCCCACTTAGACTTTTTTAAAATGATCAGATCGACCATTTTTATATTTACAAAATATACAAGCATGCCAATGGCTGAGCCATAAACCCAGCCCAAGGCATAACCTACATTTTTTGTAACGATAGTAACGATGATCAGAATAACCAGCACAAAACTGAAAAGAGGCTGGCTCTGCCTGAGCATCTTCTTGAGATCATCCATTAATCCGTACCAAACAGACGATCCCCAGCATCCCCTAAACCAGGAACAATATAACCATTTTCATTCAAATGATCATCTAACGCAGCTAACGTAATATCCACATCCGGATGCTTCTTCTGTAAGAATTTAACGCCTTCTGGGGCGCCCACTAAGCACACTAAGATAATATCTTTCGCACCGCGTTTTTTAATATCTTCAATCGCCATATCAGCGGACCCGCCGGTCGCTAACATCGGATCGACAATAATCACTTTAGAATTTTCAATACCTTTAGGAAAACGGGCATAGTATTCATGGGGTTCTAATGTTTCCTCATCACGATACATCCCGATGTGACCAATTTTCGCATTCGGCATAATCGTTCTGAATCCATCTACTAACCCGATCCCAGCTCTTAAAATCGGTACTAAGACAATCTGTTCTGCTAATTCATAACCGGTCGTCTTACAAACTGGGGTTTCGATATCGATCAATTTCAATGGGAAATTCTTTGATACTTCATAAGCCATTAACATGGCAATTTCATCAAGCGCCTGCTTGAAAAGATAAGTGGAAGTATCCTTATTTCGCATAATCGATAATTTATGTTTAATAAGGGAATGATCAATAATTGTAACACTCATAAAAAACTACTTCTCCAAATAATTAATATCCTTGTACATTGTCACTTTATCAGTTAAAGCTTTCACTCTTGCTAAACAAGCCTGTTTCACTTCATCTGTTTCTTCATTCTTTAAACGATAAGCGATAATCTTACCAACTTCTCTAAAGTCGTCTTCCTTAAAGCCTTTTGTCGTCATTGCCGGGGTACCCACACGGATCCCAGATGCTTTGAATGGTTTTTCAGTATCAAAAGGAATCGCATTCTTATTAGCAGTGATGTTGACTTCATCAAGTAAACGCTGGGCTTTCTTTCCAGAGATACCGCAGCTAGCTTTCACATCCACTAACATTAAGTGGTTATCTGTACCGCCCGTCACGATTCTAAAACCTTCTTCTTTTAAAGATGCTTCTAAAGCTTTGGCATTGGCTTTCACCTGTTTCGCATATTCTTTGAATTCTGGCTGCAGTGCTTCATAGAAGCAGGCTGCTTTGGCCGCGATAATATGCATTAATGGTCCCCCCTGCATACCTGGGAAGACAGCCGAATTGATCTTCTTGATTAATTCTTCGCTATTAGTCATGATAACCCCGCCACGAGGACCTCTTAAAGTCTTATGCGTAGTGGTGGTAACAACATCCGCATATGGGAATGGTGAAGGATGTTCACCAGCGGCTACTAAACCAGCGATATGAGCAATATCCACCATGAATAAAGCGCCATTTTCATGAGCTACATCAGCCATGAATTTAAAATCGATCACTCTTGAATAAGCTGAAGCACCAGCCACAACTAACTTTGGTTTGATCTCTTCAACTAATTTCTTGTAAGCATCGTAATCGATGGTTTCCGTATCACGTTTCACCCCATATTCATGGAATTCATAAGTTTTCCCTGAGAAGTTGACTGGGGAACCATGCGTTAAATGACCGCCATCAGCTAAGCTCATGCCTAAGACTTTATCACCGGGCTGTAATAACGCAAAGTAAACCGCGGTGTTGGCCTGAGCCCCAGAATGAGGCTGGACATTAGCATATTTGCAGTTAAATAACTGACATACCCGGTCGATCGCTAATGTTTCGACTTCATCGACGAACTGACAGCCGCCATAATATCTCTTCCCGGGATAACCTTCGGCATATTTATTTGTTAAAACGGAACCAGCTAACTGTAAGATTTCTTCAGACACAAAGTTTTCTGAAGCGATTAATTCAATGTTATTTCTCTGTCTGTTTAATTCTCTCTGAACACTTTCAAATACTGCTGTATCTCTCATCGGTTTACTCCTTTTCTAAAGCCATCATTTTTTCGATACGGCGGACATGACGTCCTCCTTCAAAATCAGTTGTTAACCAGGCTTTTAAGATTTCTACGGCTAAGCCTTCACCAATCACGCGCTGACCCATGGCAAGCATATTGGCATCGTTATGGGCACGTGTCGCTTTAGCACTAAAGACATCATGACATAAAGCACATCTGATGCCGTCTACTTTATTGCAGGTAATGGATACCCCAATTCCTGTCCCGCAGACAACAACACCTTTTTCACATTCTCCGCTGGCAACTGCTTTAGCTGCTTTGGATGCATAATCAGGATAATCGCAGGATTCTTCACTATAAGTACCAAAATCCTCAATTTCATATCCCATCTTCTTCATTTCTTCGATTAAAACATTTTTTAATCGGAATCCGCCATGATCACAGGCGACGGCAATTTTCATCGAAAGGCCTCCTTTATTTCTTTTTCGGTGATTTCACCTTCACGCAGCACTTTAACCTGGCCATCTGTTAACATCACCACGGTGCTCGCCACCAGTGAGTGAGAATGTCCTTCAACCACCAGATCAATGCGTCCATCGAGCTGCTCGAGAACTTCCTGCGTACTGCTGGTATTGCCATGTCCTGAAAGATTCGCACTCGTCACTGAGAGAGCCCCGCAGCGATCAATCAGATCGAGTACAAAAGGGCTATCCGGAATCCGAATACCGATGGTTGGTAAACCATTGGTCATCGCCTCCGCCACATTCTCCTTTTTCTTTAAGACGAGGGTAATGCGTCCGGGCATGAATGTTCTCGCTACATTCATGATCTTTTCATCGACATAAGCATACTTTTCGATTTCTTCGATATGCGATAACATCAGCGTAATCGCCTTGGAATGATCACGGTTTTTCGCGATAAAAAGCTTTTCTAAAGCCTTGGGATCACCAAATTTCACCCCAACGCCATAAACCGTTTCGGTTGGAAAAGCGACCACTTCACCGCGTTGCAGCGCGTCAGCCACTTCCGCAATTTGTTCCTGTTTGACGATTTTTGTCATAATATCACCTCATACTAGTTGATATTTTAGCACAAATAATCATGTATTTATAGGACATCCCGGCTCATGAAATCGTTTTCTTTGTGTAAAAAACAACTTTTTTCTACAAATTTCTTGTTTTGCATAGGACTATCGCTGCCTTTTCATATTTCCTTTCATTTTTGGTCACATAAATTTCATCATAAAAAATTTAATCCATATTGTGAAACTTTCTTGTTTTATGTTATGATAAAAGGTTATAATGTACCAAAGGGAGTTTTTTTACATGAAAGAATTAATGCAGTTTTTTGAAAACTACGAAGATGTGGTCTATATCACTGAGATCAGTACTAATAAAGTCGTTTTCCTTAATAAAGCAGGTCGGGAAGCCTTGCATTTGACAAGTGATGATCAATATTTGGGACAAAAGTGCTATAAAACATTTTATGGTTATGATTTGCCATGTGCCAACTGTACCAATGATTTTTTAAATGAGAACACGTTCTATGACTGGAGTGTTATTAATGAACGCGTCGCTTCGACTTTTTTGGTAAGAGACACGATGATTGTCGAAAATGGCGTCGCGTATCGCGTGGAAATAGCGACCGATCTTAATACTCTTAATCCATCTCCATCTCAAACGCAGATCAAAATGAATAATAATGAACGCATTCTTAATAATGTCTATGACGCCGCCTATAGTACAAATGATCCCATTAAGGCGATTGAGCTGTCCATCGAAACTTTAGGGCGACAGTTTGATAGTGACCGCATGTACATTTTTGAGGATAATCCAGACGGCACTTCATCCAATACGTATGAATGGTGCCGGGAAGGCATTACCCCAGAAATTCATAATCTCCAGAATGTGTCAGCAAGTACCATGCATGTTTGGAATAAACACTTTGAAAAAGGGGAAAATATCATCATTTATGATTTAGAGGAATACAAACCGATCGATCCGGAAATGTATGATACTCTCAAGCCGCAAAACATTCACAGCTTAGTGGTGGGACCGTTAACGCTTGGCAATCAGCGCTTTGGATTCTATGGTGTCGATAATCCTCCTCATGATGCGATTGGCAATATCACCACCATGTATACGCTCTTAGGCAAGTTTCTCGCTTCCCTGGTGCGTGACCGGGATCGCGCTAAAAAACTGCGTCAGCTCAGTTATAATGATGCCTTAACCGGACTGTTTAACCGTGCTTCCCTGCATGATTATATGAAAGCCTTGAAGAATCAGTCGATTACATTCTTTTTCTTTGATCTCAATGGTCTCAAGCATATCAATGACTACTATGGTCATCATGAAGGCGATTTATTTATTATCCGCGCAGCCAATGTGCTGAAAAACTTCTTTATGCCAGACCCTGTTTTCCGCATGGGCGGTGATGAATTTTTAAGCATTAAAATCGGCTTGACAGAGGCAGAGGCTCAAGACATGAATGAGGCCCTGCGCAAACATTTGGTAGACGAAGATATCTCGACAGCTGTCGGGATGGTCTGGAAACCAGATAATTCTTTACCATTCAATATCATTTTCAAAGAAGCCGATTATCAGATGTATAACGACAAGAAAAAATACTATAGTTCAAGGCTGCATGATCGCCGTATTGATCGTAACTCATAAATTCATTTCATTCATTTTTTGAATATGTTAAACTGAAAGAAAGGGGGTTAAACACATGAAAAAAGATACCAAAATTGCCATTGGGGCAGCCCTGGTTACCGGGGTGATTACTTACAGTCTGATCGGTTATGAAGCACTCAAATTTGCGGCGCAGCGCAATTTAAAAAGAAAAGCGATTCATACACCTGATGTCCACCACGAATTAAAGAAAGAAGATATGGATTTCTTAGATCAGGCGCACTTTATTGACATGGAAATCACCGCTTTTGATGATTTAAAACTAAAAGGAAAACTGCTTCCAGCCAGTGAGGATAGTAATAAAGTCATTATTCTTGTCCACGGTTATCATTCGACGAATTTCCGCGACTGGGCTTACTTCTTACGTTTCTATCATGAATTAGGCTATCATATCTTACTGCCAAATGCCCGCGCTCATGGCGATAGCGAAGGGGACTATGCTGGTTTTGGCTGGTTAGATCGCTTAGATATCTTAGAATGGATTCATGAAGTCCAGAAATATTTTGCCTTCAAACCATTACAAATTGTTTTACACGGCTTATCGATGGGCGGCGCGGCCGTTTTAATGGCCAGTGGTGAAGATTTATCGCAGGATGTCAAATGCATTATTTCCGACTGCAGCTATACTAATATCATTGATGAATTCAGAAATATCCTGAAAAACAAAAAAATCCCTTCAAACTTGCTTGTTCCAAATGCAGAAACAATGTCGAAGAGAGTTCTTGGTTATGATATTAAAGATGCCGATGCTACTAAGCAGGTGGCGAAGTCTCATACCCCAACATTATTCATTCATGGAGATCAGGATGACTTTGTCCCAACTTATATGGTCTATGAATTATATAAAGCCTGCAATGCCCCAAAAGACTTACTCGTTGTCGAAGGAGCGAACCATGCCGATAGCTACATGGTGAATCAGCCGCTTTATGAAAGTACCGTTAAAAATTTCTTAAACAAATACGTTCATTAATTTCCTAGCATTGCTAGGAAATTTTCATTATAAGGGACTTTCACCTTATATTTATGGGCGAGGGGCACAATCATCCCGGCAAACAAACCAATTTCTGTCGGCCGATTTTCCAATACATCCTGAGCCATGCTTGGCATCCCTTGCGGATCAACAGCATCTAAAGCCTTCATCCAGGCCGTGATGTCCTCTTCAGTAAGACGAATATCTTCAAAGGCGGCGACTTTCGCAACTTCCCGCATCGTCGCTATGACCATATCGCGATATTTTCCTTCTTTTTGGAGATCACCATAAGTGAGATGATAAGCTGCACACGTCTGATTGACGCCGCAGTTAATCATAAGTTTAGAATAGGCATCACGTTTAATATCCGTTGAGAGGAGATAAGGAATCTCGGCATAGTCAAAGACTTCCTCCAAGCGGGCTAAGTTGGCTAAGTCATTACGATCTTCCGCGCCGATTACTAATTCGCCAAGAGGATGAGCGGTAACCTGGTTATTATGGTAAACCGAGCTCATCTTCTGAGCGATCGTGCGAATAACGTGATAACGGCCAAAAGATTCACGCAAGTCATCTTCACTCTTGATCCCGTTCATCGTCGAAATAATAACGGTTGACTCATGAACAAAAGGACGAATTTCTTCAATTGTCTGTTTAATTTTCACATACTTCGTGGCCACAATAATCAGATCTGGATAAAAGTCATCCCCCTGGGTAATATACTGAAAATGCATCGGCTGGCCATTGAAGAGGACATCCTGTTTTTCATATCTTGCTTTACGTTTTGCATCGCAGAGGAAGGCAACATGTTTATAACCCATTTTTTTCATTAGTAAGGAGCCATAGATCACGCCGATCGCACCGCGACCGACAATGGCAATATTCTGTATCTTCTCCATCGGAAAACCTCCTTTTAGCAAAAAAGACAATCGTGTGATTGCCTTATTTGTAATCTTCTGTCACATCATAGGCAACCAGATCATCGAAAGTCTGGCGGCGAATTACGCATTTCGTTTTGCCTTCATAAGTGAAGACAACCGCAGGCTTTGGCAGCTGATTGTAGTTTGATGACATAGTGTAGTTATAAGCACCGGTCGTGAAAACAGCAAAGATATCACCCGGCATAATATTGGCCGTGACATTGACATCTTTGACGACAATATCCCCGCTTTCGCAGCATTTCCCAGCGACGCGGACATTTTTCGTCTTCGTTTCACCAGCTTTATTCGCAACGATGCCATCATAGTCAGCATCGTATAAAGCGGTACGGATATTGTCGGCCATCCCGCCATCGACAGAAACATATGTCCGCACATCAGGAATTTCCTTGATGGCGCCAACGGTATAAAGAGTGATCCCGGCATTCCCGACAACATAACGGCCTGGTTCGATCATGACTGCTGGATGCGCCCAGCCTTTTTCATCATAATGCCCATAGATGACTTTCATAATTTCAGAAGTGATGACTTCAAAATCTAGCGGTTCATCATTTTTGTTGTAGGCGATACCGTACCCGCCGCCGGCATTGACTTTCGAAGTGACAACACCGAAGTTTTCATAGATTTCATCCACGAAGCCCATGAATTTATTCATCGCCGAAATATAAGCGTAGAGATCGAAAACCTGTGAACCGATATGGGCATGTAAGCCTTCGTATTCGATATTTTCAGAGTTTAAGATTTTCGCAATGGCCTTCAGATAGATGCCGTAGTGTGAAGAGAAACCGAACTTCGTATCTTTATGGCCAGTCATAATGAAGTTATGACCGCCGGCTTTAATGCCTGGTACAACACGGACGGTCGCTTTGACCTTCTTGCCTAATTCCCCAGCGATCTTTTCGCATAATTCAATTTCATAGAAGTTATCAATGACAAAATGAGTCACATCATGGGATAAGGCATATTCAATTTCACTTGGCAGTTTGTTGTTGCCATGAAAATAGATTTTATCAGGATCGAAACCAGCTTTTAAGGCAATCGAAATTTCTCCCGCGGAAACGCAGTCGATTCCGATGCCGTATTCACTCGCTAATTTATAAATAGCGAGACAGCTGAACGATTTCGAAGCAAAAAGAGGTAAAGCATTCTCATATTTATCTAAAAATTTTGTTTTTAACTCATTCATCTGCTGACGAATGTGTCCTTCGCTCATAACATAGAGCGGCGTGCCGTATTGCGAAGCTAAATCCGTGGCTTTCACACCATCAATATAAAGATCATTTCCCTTAATTGTCGCAAACTTTGTCTGAAGTACCATCCTGTTCTCCTTTTTAATTATAGAGTGTCTCTAAGTTATAGAAACCTTTGTCTTTTTTCGCTAAGGCATTCATCGCTGAAACCGCGCCTTTCGCGAAGATATCTCTTGATAATGCGGTATGCTTAATTTCAATTAATTCATCATCACCGCCATAAAGCACGGTGTGTTCTCCATAAATGGTCCCGGCTCTTAATGAGGCGATGCCAATTTCATTACGTTCACGTTTTTCGTGACGTGATTCACGATCATAGATCGGATGCGCGCCATCGATTGCTGAGGCCGCTGAGTTGTAAAGCATTTTAGCCGTGCCAGAAGGGGCATCAATCTTACGATGATGATGCGCTTCTAAGATTTCTACATCGAAATCATGAGCATATAATTCAGCGGTAAATTCTTTGACCATCTTATTGAGCATAGCGACACCATAAGATGTGTTGTAAGACTGGAAGATCGGCGCTTCTTTGCTGGCTTCCTGAATAGAAGCTAACTGGTCTTCACTAAAACCAGTTGTCGCAATAACAGCGGGAATCTTATGAGCTTTCACATAAGCTAAGATATCCGCTAAGTTATTAGGGTGAGAGAAGTCGATAATGCCTTCTACTTCACCAGTTACTTCCTTTAATGATTTATAAGCAGGAACACCAGGATCCTGATCAAAGACTGGTGACACAACACCGACTAATTCTAAATGCGCATCATTATTCACGGCATTGACAACTTTCTTGCCCATCACGCCGTATCCATAAACAATTACTTTCATTTTAGTATCCTTTCTTTTCGAAAGCTGCCATCGCATCGAATAATAATTTTTTATTTTCATCCGTCGTTGGGATTAATGGCTGTCTTAATGCTTCAGAATCAATATAACCCATATGTTTTAAGGCTGCCTTTGGCATAATTGGGTTTGTATCAATGAATAAGTATTTAGAGACATCATTGAAGTCTAAAGCCATTTCACGGGCTTTTTCTAAATCACCTTTTAAACATAACTGGGCAAACATTTCTGTTTCTCTTGGATAAAGGTTTGATAAAACAGAGATGACACCTTTTCCCCCAGCCGCAATAAATGGCAGGATATTATCATCACAGCCTGAATATAAATCAAAGTCTAAATCACGTGTTCTTGTTAAGACTTCCATCGCATAAGCGATATCATCCGTGGCATCTTTCATGGCGATGATATTTGGCACTTTCGCTAATTCCACAACCGTATCAACGGCAATCTTCATGCCGGTACGACCAGGCACGTTATACATGATTAATGGTAAATCAGGAGCCGCCGCCGCGATTGCTTTATAATGAGCAATCAAGCCGCGCTGTGAGGTTTTATTGTAATAAGGGGTTACCACTAAGTTGGCATCAGCGCCAACGGCTGCATTAAATTTGGCTTTTTCAATTGCGACAGCCGTATTGTTTGAACCGCCGCCAGCGATCACTTTGGTTTTTGTGCCTTTGCACATTGCAACGGCAATCTTAGTTAATTCCTGTTCATCTTCCCATAAGATGGTCGCTGGTTCACCCGTTGTCCCATTGACTAAGATGGCCTGTACACCGCCATCAATCATTCTTTGTACATGTTTTTTAAATCCTTCATAATCGATATCGCCATTGTCTTTCATTGGTAAGATCATAGCGACAGCGCTGCCTTCAAATAGTGCCATTTTATTTCATTTCCTCCTTAATGACTGTTAAAGCTTTTTCGATATATTTCTTATGTAAAACAAATGAGATCGAGATCTCACTGGTCGTCACCTGTGAGAAGGGGATCATATGTTTGCCTAAGATGGCGAATACCTCCGCCGCCACCCCTGGGCGATCACGCATTTCTTCTCCTTCGACAATCAGTTTGCCGACATTACGTTTGGTGAAGATATGAATACGCGGATGTTTTTCCGTTACTTCGCCAATCGCTTCGTTTAAGGCTTTGCTGGAAGAATCATCACAAGTAAAATCCATGCGTAATGAGTCTTCATAGTTGACTGATGAAATCATATCAATGTTTACATCATACTTGGCAAAGGTCTGAAAGATATCTGCCACCGGCAAAGAATTCTTTTCGACATTTTCCATACGTACCTGAATAATGTTTTCATCAGCTTCAATACGTGTAAAAGTCATAGTGTATCCTCCTTAAAATATAAAAAAACAATAGCGCAAGCTATTGTCATACGTTCAGGTATTTTCAATAGCTCTCCACAAGATGTCTTGTGACAGTGAGATAGATATTCTCTAGCCCACCAGTTAGCCAAACCATGCAGAACCTGACTCCTTCGGCAATCCTCCTCCTTCAATATCTGGCTGCACCCATTTATATAATACTGAATTCATAGTCCTTGCGCCTCTATTTGAGCTTAGTATACTACAGCTACTTACTAATTACAATCCTTTTAATATTTCGTTTACCGTTTAGAAAAACCCCTATTATAGGCTTTTGAAATTATGCTATAACCAAACATCACCGCTCATCTTACTGCATAAATGCATTTAAACATCAAAGGCAATCATCATCAATCATCTGATTTTATTTTAAAACGTATAAATTTAACATGTATGAAAGAGCTTGTAAAGGGATTTTTGACGAGTTATGAAAGATTTGAAAACGCTCTCAATTTATTTGAAAAAGTTATAGACAAAGCGTATGAAATACTATAATATATCGACGTATAAATGAACTGAAAGAAATGAGGAATGATTATGGTAATTGAACTAGAGGAACAATATAAAAAGCTCAAGGATGAAGTCTATCATACGGTTGCTCAGTTTTCACAGCAATATAAGTTAGAAACCCCAGATACGGTTATTTACAATTTAGCGATCCACTTATCATTATCGATTGCCCGGGAAATAACTGGCAGTTATATTGATACCAGCAATTCACAGCTGGAAGCTTGTAAAGAATTAAATACATATCCGATTGCCCAGGAGATCATTAAAGTCCTTAATGAGGAATATAAGATTGATTTACCAGAATCAGATACCTGCTATACCGCGATGTATCTGGCTAATAAATCATTATTAGACTTAGATTTCAACTGTGAATTTGACATCGTTGATGATGAAATTGAAAATATCATGAACGAAACTCTTGATGCTATTAAAGATCAGTTAGGCTATGATTTAAGAGAAAATGAAAACTTTGTGAAAGGCATGTCTTTACATTTCTATCCGGCCATTGAACGTTTAGAAAACAACAAGCAGCTTGATAATAATCCAATGGTCAAAGAAATCAGTTCTTATGAAGAACCACTCAAGTGTGCCCATATTTTAAATGACATTGTCACCAAACATTACAACAAATCTTTTAATGACAATGAACTCTCTTATATCACATTACACTTTGGTACAGCTTTCTATGATGCCAAATAAAAAGATCCGCGAGGATCTTTTTTTCATACGATAATGTTGTGATGAAAGCGGAAGAGATTGGGTAAAGCGCGTACTTCGGTATAATCAATGAGCACACTTTCCTGATCATAGAGATGTTTACGGACAATCTGCATGATCGATGCCTGCGCATTGACATACTGACGATCCAAATCAGAAGCTGTTTCACTGCTCACATCATAACTGCAGGCTTTGAGACGATGCCCATGATCTTCAAGATAACGGGTGAGGGACTCCTGGGCCTGCCTTTGATCTAAGCGGTGATACACATCTTTTTTTAACATGTTAATTTCTAATATCACCGGCTGATCATCAATCAGCCGTAAACGCATCAGCAGCAATATCTCTTCTCCTAACTTAAAACCGCTTTGTAAGACAATGTTCTCATCAGCCGTGATCGTCGTCATCATCAAAAGTTTTGTCGTCACGTTTAAATGATAACGATAGCCAAAGGCATCAAAGCTTTCAACGGGATCATAAACATAGAGGGAAGAGGCGAACATCTGAAAGATGACCTTCACCCCTAAGCCATGACGGGAAAGAACATAGCCTTCTGCTTCTAGTTTCTTGATGGCGCGTCTCACCGTATTACGGGAAACGCCATAAATCTTTTCACAGCGATGCTCTGAAGGTAATAAACTCTCATAAGCATATGTACCATTTAAGATCTTCTTTTTGAGATCAAGATAGATTTCATCATATTTAATGGCTGGCATTATTTGCTTTTCTTAGCCTTTCTTAACATGTACTTGCTTAAGATAAAGAGCGTTGGAATTTCCACAAAAGAGGCTAAAGCTAAGGTCAGAGCAATCATCGTTAAAGCGTTGAGCACTGGGGTGCCTTGATTAAAGGCTGATAAGAGAAAGAAGACAATCAGTGAGACGACAAAGACGATTGCCACATATTTCATAAATCTTTTATAACGTAAACCAATTTGTTCATAAACATTCTGTTTTTGTTTCATATTATTTACCTACACAGAAACGAGAGAATAATTCATCTAAGAGATCTTCTTTCGCCTGTTCTCCTAAAATTTCTTTTAAGGCATTCCAACTGTCATATAAATCTTCAACGATCAAATCGACTGGGACACTTAACCGCATCGCCGAGATCGCCGCATCTAAAGATTTCGATGCTTTCATTAACAGCGATAACTGACGCTCATTGGCGACTACCTGCGCATCCTGACCATTCATTGACGAGAAATCAAAACTGTCTTTGATATAGTTAGTTAAAGCATCAATCTTCATTTCTTTGGCACTGATTTGAATGCCTTCTAAATCAACCACGCAGCCTAAATCAGCTTTATTGATGATAATGATGCGATTGGTATCTTTGGTCTTCTCTAAGATGCGCTGATCTTCTTCATCAAGCGGCGAAGAGCCATCAACGACAACTAATACCAGATCGGCTTTGTCAATTAATGAGAGTGATTTTTCAACCCCCATCTTTTCAATCGTTTCCTTCGTTTCATGAATGCCGGCCGTATCAATCATGTTCAAGACCACGGAATCTAAACGAATCGTCCCTTCGACGATATCGCGAGTCGTCCCAGCGATATCCGTGACGATCGCTTTTTCTTCATCTAATAAAGCATTGAGTAAAGATGATTTACCAACATTAGGTTTACCGACAATGACGGTGGAAATCCCATCTTTCATGAGTGAGACATGACGGGAACGCTGAATAATATCATCCATCTTCTCTCTCAGCGATACGCTTCTTGGCAAAAGCTTTTCCGCCGTTAGTTCTTCGACATCATCATATTCTGGATAATCAATATTGACTTCAATCTGAGTAATGATCTGAATCAGATCCTCTTTTAAGTCTTTAATAAAATGGGAGATATTCCCCTGAATGCCACGCAGGGCTAACTTGGCCGCTTCGTCATTATTGGCGGTCACCATATCAGAGATCGCTTCGGCCTGCGATAAGTCAATACGTCCATTGAGAAAAGCGCGCTTACTGAATTCGCCTCGCTGAGCTAAACGAGCGCCTTTACGGATACAGAGATTAAAGACTTTGCGGGTAATGAAGACCCCGCCATGACAGTTGATCTCGACCATCTCTTCACCGGTAAACGTATGTTTTCCGCGATAGATGGAAACGAGACATTCATCGACTTTTTCATCCCCATCCATAATATAACCATAGGTTAAAGTCTGGGTTTTCTTATCGATGATGCGGCCGCTAAAGAAGGACTGCACAAAGGCAATGACATCTTTACCGGATAAACGTATGATCGAAATAGCGGCTTCTAAACGACTTGTCGCAATCGCCGCAATAATATCATCATTCATATTTTCTTCTCCTTGTATAAACTATTGATAAAATAAGTGCTCCTAAAACCGCGAGCATGCTTAATAAAAATGGGCCCTTTTTATAAAGCGGATAGAGCATCCCGGCAAACAAAGCGCCTAAAATCATGCCGAGGGATTTTGTTGACTGATAAAAACCTAAAACCAGGTTACGGGTTTTTGGTTCACTGCGATTAGTAATCAGATTCTGTTCGATCGGCACACATAAAGCATACAAACCGTCAAAGACAATAACCATGGTCATCAGGGCTAATGCATTATTGACAAACAAAAGACTGATGACACTAAGCTCTGCTAAAGCTAATAAAGCCATATTGGCGCGACGGATATTTGTATGTTTTAAAAGATAAAGCCCCACACTCATATTAAGAATCAGGGTTACTAATCCGACAATGCCTTTAAAGGTGCCGTTGTATTTGCTGGTAAAGGCAAAAACATCTTTGAGATAGTAGTTAAAGCTCTGATCTAAACAGGTATAGCCTAAAAAGACGCAGGTTGTCATGCCAAAAAGAATCGCAAAGCTGACGGACATAAACTCTTTGGCACTAAGAAAGGCTTTAAAAGGGTTAGAGGCTTTGGCAACTTCTTTGAAAGTGGCCGATGTTTCTACATCACGATCTAATAAGAGATAAAAAAGAATCCCCGTAATGATTAACTGCATAATTTGGGCGCGAAAGCTGAGCTGTACGCCTAATTCGCCAACCATTCCGCCAATAAAATAACCTAAGGCATCAGAGATGGTCTGCAGGGTCGCATTCAGGGTTAAAAGGGAGCCACGCGAGGACTCATTCGCCTGATTGGCAATATAGGTTAATGAGCCGACAAAGAAGGCGCCACAGGATAAGCCGGCTAATAATCTTGCGATTAGAATCAGCCAGGAACTATGAGACAGGGAAAATAATAGCTGACATAAACCATAACCGATCCCGCCAATCGCTAAGGCGCTTTTGGAATTGATCACTCTTGTCATTTGGCCCCAAAAAGGGGAAGAGAGAAACATTCCAAAGGCCATCGCCGCAAAAGCATAACCAAACATCGCATCAGAGAGATGCAGCTGTTTAAAGAATGTTGGCGTTACAGGATGGGCATAGCTGGCCGCTAAGTTCCATAAAACCACCAATATAAAAAATCTTATTTTTTTCTTCATAAATGTCACCATGCCCATTATATAGGCGAAAAACATGTTTAATCAAGTAGAATACCCTGATCATTTCCCGGGCAATTCTTTGAAAACATGCCGCACTTTATCAAAAGGAATCTTCTCTTTGATATTCTCAGTCAGCGCTGCCACGTCAGGCACTTTGATCTTCCGATCACCGGTCCAGATTGCCAGGGCGACTTTAAGGATCTGATCACGTTCTTCCGCTGGAATCGTGACCATCGTTTTTAAGATATTGACAAGCGTCCCGACATTGATATCAAGAAAATCACTGGCGCTGTTACAGCCTGCTTTTTCTAATAACTGAAAGAACGCATTGACGAATTTTTCCTTTTCTTCAGCGTCCATACTATGAACCCAGTCTTTAAAGTCTTTCTCTACTTTCACACTTTCTTTATCGCGGGTCGCTAATAAAAAATGCTTGCCATTGACAATCCATGAATAACCATCATGCTGATTCATGCCTTCATAGAAACTATCTACGGTGTAATCTTTACGATAGTGATCCATACATAAACCAATGGCCGAGAATTTCGGCGTAAAGGTCATCATCCGATCTTTAATCTCATGATAGCGAGGCATATCTTCAAAGGGCTGAGAAAAGCCAGGTCCATCAAAGGAATAGAGCGCTTTGACTTTTTTAATAAGCTCTTCCTGACAGTAGAAGCAGCCATACATGGCAAGATTCCCGCCTTTGGAATGGCCGCCGATATAATAATGGTCAAAGATATGTTTGAGATCACAGGGAATCGTTTCGTTGAGATAAGAAACGGCGCGCACCTGGCCGGCGACATGTTCTTTATAAAGCATCATAAAGTTTTCTTTCCAGCCAACTAACGTATCATCGGTGCCGCGAAAGGCAATAAAGGTATCATGTTTGGTAAAACGGAAGTGCACAGCACTAAACTGCTCGGTTAATGTGGGATCTAATTCATCACAGAAGTGACTCAGCATCACATCACCAAAACGTTTAGATCGCGCAGCTTCTCCCAGGAGTTCGCGTTCATGCGCTTTTAAGCTGCGATGTTTATGCGGTTTATTGCCTTCTTCCATGGTAAAAATATCAACTTCTTCATCATGTTTACGAATATGCTTTTTCTCATAGGTTTCATTATCGGTTTCTAACGCTAAAATGGCATTATAAGCATCGACAATGGAGACTTCCTTGTCATCGTAAGGAACAATCCCATTGAAATCGAAATAGCATAACAAAGTAAAAATCAGGGCATCAATTTCATTGAAAGGATCTTCTTTAAAACTGCGGTCTCCTCTAAAGCGGACATAAGTTGTGACATTATCTCTTCTTTCCATTTCTATCACCACCTTTATTATATCAAAAGCCATGTTTTTTTAAATTGTCCCCTCGATATATTGTAATATTTTATCTATATGATAAAATATTATTACACAAAGAGGTGATCTGTATGAAGCCGATTATTGGCGTGACAAACTTAATTGATACCGCAAAAAACAGTTACTGGATGTTGCCAGAATATTTGGAAATGATTGAAGACTTAGGCGGCATTCCGTTAATTCTGCCGGTGCTTTCCGACAAAGAAGATATCGCCCAGATCTTAAGTCAGATTGACGGAGTGTTATTAACGGGCGGGCAGGATATTCAGCCTTCGCTTTATCGTGAACTGCAGTTAGAATGCTGCGGAGAAACTTCATTAGAACGTGATGAGTGTGAATGTGAACTGATCAAACAGGCGATCGCAAAGGATATGCCAATCTTAGGCATCTGTCGCGGGGTTCAGATTTTAAATACCATTCATGGCGGTACGCTTTATCAGGATTTAGCGACCCAGTATCATACTTATGTCAATCATCATATGAGTGCCCCCTATAACCGTTATGTCCACAAGGTCCGCTTAGATCATTATCTCCGTTATCTCTTAGGAGAAGATGAAATTGCCGTCAATTCTTACCACCATCAGGCGGTCAAAGACTTAGGGAAGGGGTTAGAAGTTAATGCGACTGCTGAAGATGATTTGATTGAGGCGATTGCTTTGCCAAGCAAACGCTTTGTCGTAGGGGTGCAGTGGCATCCGGAATTTCTCTATGATCAGGATGAAGCCAATCACCACTTAGTGCATGCCTTTATTGCCAAATGCAAGAAATAGAAAAAGAGCAGGGTTCTTAAAGAATCCTGCTTATTTAGACATCGATGAAACCTGATCAAAGTCCGCTAAGACATTGTCATCAGGTTTTTTTGTTAATAAGGAGACGATGATATTAATAAGAATGGCCACTAAGAAAGCTGGTAATAATTCATAAATATCAAAGTTGCCGCCTAATGGACGGACTAAGTATTTCCAGATGAAGACCATGATTCCGCCGCTTAACATGCCGGCAAAGGCACCATAGAAGTTCGAACGACGCCAATAGAGGGCTAATAAAACAGTCGGACCAAAGGAAGCCCCAAAACCAGCCCAGGCAAAAGAAACGATTTTAAAGACGGAGCTGTTAGGATCCCAGGCCATAATCATTCCGATGCTGGCAATGAGCACTAAGGAAATACGTGAAATCAGTAACAGTTTTTTCTGTTCAATCTTCTTATGGAAGAAGCCGACTAAAATATCGCTGGTCACACTTGAAGAGGCCGCTAATAACTGTGAATCAGCCGTTGACATCGTCGAGGCAAGAATCCCTGATAAAACGATTCCGGCAACACAGGCAAAGAAAATACCATGCGTTGATAATAATGACGCTATTTCCACGATAATCGTTTCAGAGGCATTTCCCGCTAATGGTTTTAAAGCCCCATTGGCACTGGCTGCTAAACCGATAATACCGATTAAAACAGAGACCGCCATGGCGATTAAAGCCCAGATGGAAGCGACACGACGTGATAATTTCAATTTAGAATCATCTTCAATAGCCATAAAACGTAATAAGATATGTGGCATGCCAAAGTAACCTAAGCCCCAGGCTAATGTGGAAACGATTGATAATGCGCTAAATGGCACGGCACTATGGGTCGCTGCATCATACTTTTTCAATAATGAAAAGTAGCCTGGTAAAGCTTTCGCATGGTTAATAACAGCATCCATACCGCCGGCAATCGTGACACCAAAGATTAAGATAATAAGCAAGGCCAGCGACATGATAATCGACTGGATGAAGTCGGTAGTCGAAGCGGCTAAGAAACCGCCTAAAGTCGTATAAGCAATAATGACAATGGCACTGACAACCATCGCCGCATGATAATCAACACCAAGTAAAGAATGGAATAATTTTCCGCAGGCCGCAAAGCCAGAAGCGGTATAAGGGACAAAGAAGATAATGATCCAGATCGCCGCAATCAGGCGCAGGACATTCTTTTTGTCGTGATAGCGATTGGAAAAGAATTCTGGAATGGTAATGGAATCATTTACTTCACTGTAGCGACGTAAACGTCTTGCCACAATCAGCCAGTTCAGATAGGTTCCGGCTGCTAAACCGATAATGGTCCAGCTGACTTCAGACATGCCGGATAAATAAGCTAAGCCAGGAATCCCCATTAACAGGTAAGAACTCATATCGCTAGCTTCCGCAGACATCGCCGTGACTAACGGTCCGAGTTTTCGTCCTCCCAGATAAAAATCACCAACAGTTTTATTGCGATCAGCAACTCTAAACCCGATATAAATCATCCCCACGAGATAGACAGTCATCGCAATAAGCATTCCAATTTGTGATACTGACATATTAAATTTTCCTCCTAATATGTCTTTTTTACCAAATTATCCGCTATTCGTCAATGCTTGGGGGAAGATCGTCTATTTTCTTTTATAAAGCGTGATGATTTTCCATAATCAATGGTTTGGCTGTCGGCTGATGCTGATCGACATCATATTTTTTCATCAGATAGGCTTTTAACTGCTTTTTCGAGCGGAATTGAACAGCCTGATAAGGCTCTTCAAAAGAGAGTTTTTCGACAAACAAATAGCCTTGAGAAGCTGGTAAAAGCACACCGGTATGACCGACAAAAAGATAATCTTCCTGCGGTGAGAAATAGCTATGCATGACCACCGAAATCATTGTGGCTTTACATTTTTTATAATGAATCCCTCTTTTATTCATCGCCTGCTGGTACCTTTTTCTTTGATAGTTCACGTTTTTCGTCAGCTTCGTCCCGCTAGCTGCATAATAAGTGATAAAGTTTTTCATATCCTTACTTGAAAAATAAGGAGTTGGCTGATCCTCTAAGGAAGAGAGATCCATGAATAATGTCTGATACTGATCTTGCGCCGATTTAGTGATTTTCAGCTGATCTTTCATAAGTGTAAAAGCCGTAATTCGACAGTTATTGCCAATGAAAGAGCCTTGGCTCTTTTCCCACAGCTGTGACTGCTTCACGCTGTCATAATTGGGGATCGCGGTTTTATAGCCCTGGGAAATGAGTGATGTATAGCGGATGGCTTTATTATACATGTTGACATCTTTGAAAAAGCGTTTCACATTTGCTTTAGATAACCCATCTTTTAACATGATTGCTTCGACACTTTTTTGCGTCTTGAGATCGGCAAGATTAGAATACGTGATTGACATGCTTTGGGCCTTCACAGGCTCAATCATACTGCTTAAAAGCAGGCATAAGCCAACTATGGCCATTTTTAATGTTTTCATAAGTAACCTCCATTTACTTATAAGAGCCATCTATAAGAAAAAAGGTGACAAAAAAAAGACATGCTGGGGAAACATGTCTTCATGATGTCTATTATCATTGACATCAAAATTAGGGAAGGGAAATTTAAATATGATTGTTTAGCTTTGTCAGGTTTCTCCTGACAAGGATACTATAATAAAGTAATGTGAAGGGAATATGAACACATAAAAAAAGAACTAGAGTTTCCTCTAGTCCTCAACATAATGAATAGTAATAAAACGGTTACGGCCTTCCCCCTGGGATTTCGTTGATAAGTGATCCATATCTGCAATGACCTGATGAATAACTTTTCGTTCATCAGCTGGCAGCGGATCTAATGCAACATCCACATGGGTACGCTGCACCTGCTTGCCAAAACGTTTGGCTAAGGCAGTGACCTTTTTATAACGGTTTTCTTTATAACCATTAATATCTAAGCTTAATTCAATCTTTTCTTTGAAAGCAGTGCTGACCGCATTCTTCGTAATGAAGTTTAAGGTTCTTAAAATGACACCGTTTTTCCCGATTAAGATGGAATTATGATCGGTATCTAAGTTGACATAGATGCGATCATCCTGTTTAAAGATTGCCATTTCCACATCGTAGCCTAAATCGGTAAGGATCGTGCGTAAATAGTTTTCAATGAATTCTTCAACCATGTTTTCCGTGAAGCATTCAATGACAACTTTCTTACTAAATAAACCCTTTTTTTCTTCGATTACATTATAGGTTAACTGATCTGGTGTCACACCTAAATCCTGGCAGGCGTTATTGATGGCATCTTCTAATGTTTTCGCCTCATAGTTTTTCATAAAATCACCTTATCTAATGACATTTGCGTCTTTCTTTTTCTTTTCTTCATCGGCTTTTTCAATGAAGTAGATCTGAATGAATACAGTACGAATGATCGTAATGATGTTGGTTGTAATCCAGTAGAATGACATCGCCGCTGGCATTGTCAAACCAAAGTAAACGATCATTAAGACCATGATGTAGTTCATACTCTTCATTGATTTCTGTTGCTGAGATTCTTTATAGTTAGGATTACGTTTTAACATAATATTGTTAATTTCAATCGCTAACCACTGGGTTAAACCCATCACCGCAATCAGAATAATATAAGCGAACTGACCTTTACCGATCTGCCCCATTGGCGTTGCCCCTAAGTTTAAGGTAAACGCAGTAGAGCTGTAAAGCACCTGCACACGCTGCACGGCTGCGTACATTGCGAACATGATTGGTAAGGTTAAGAATGTCGCAAAAGAACTGAACATTGAGACATCGTTATCTTTATAAAGTTTCTGGATTTCGGCCGACATACGTAACTGGCTAGCCTGGTCCGTCTTTCCTTTATACTTGTTCTGAATCTTTTCCATCTCCGGCTGAATCATCTGCATCTTCTGCATTGACACCGTTGATTTGATCATGATTGGTAAGATAATTAAGTTGATCAGGACTGTCATCCCAATGACACCCCATAAAATATTACCTGTTACGTTATTGAGGAATAAGATGCCCTTTGCAATTGGAATAACCAGCAGGAAATCAAAGAAGCCGGCTTTAGGCGTCCATTTTGTTGCTTCAGTAATTGCACGGCTGGCTTTTAACTTGCCATGGGCGTCCATGTTGTTAGTACATCCTGTTAACAATAGTACGAAAGCAAGTAATGCAAAGATCTTTAAATACTTCTTTGTACGTTCATCAAGTACCATTTACTTTTCCATCCTTTGTAGAGTTTTCTTATATAAAGAATCCAGCAGCTGCTTATTGGTTTCAAAATCGTTCTTCAGATACTGATTCCTTACTATAATGATATAATCACATTTTGCATCGACATCAAAAATGTCTTGAGCCATCATTCGCACCTGACGCTTGATCTTATTACGGACGACCGCTTTACCAAGTTTTTTAGACACCGAAATGCCGACTCTCAGATGATCATCATTGGGGAAGTAGTAAAGGACAAACTGTTTGTTTGCGACACTCTTTCTTTTATGAATGATTTTTTCAAAATCCTGACTCTTTTTAATTCTATATCGTTTTTTCATGTCTCATTAGAAAAAAAAGCCACATTAAAGTGGACATTTTTTAAACTGATAATACTTTTCTTCCTCTTTTACGGCGTCTAGCAATGACTTTTCTGCCACCAACTGTTGCCATTCTAGCTCTAAAACCATGAGTTTTAGCTCTTTTTCTTTTATTTGGCTGATATGTTCTTTTCATATTCATTTACCTCCATTTGTTTAAATTACTTTATACTAAGTTAACATATGCTCATCCATTATATGGGAAATGGCCCTTTAAGTCAACAAAATTCGGGAAAAGATTCCATGAATCCAGGAGAATTGCCATTTTTCGGCTAAATAACTCACAAATTCCTGGTTTTTCAGTAGGGTTTTTCACCAGAAAAACGCTAAAAAGTTATTCACATTCACTATTTTGCTTGAGTTCGGAAAAAGACAAAACAGCTCAATTCTAATATATCAAAATCGTATAGAAGAGGTTTTTGGGGGACAGAAGCCTCTTTTTTAGCACCCGAAAAGAAGACCTCAGAAGTTCCGCTTGCGCATAGCCCTTTTGGTGTGTACACTGAAGGGTGCCATTGTGCATAACTTAGGGTTTTACACACAAGTTATGCACATGTGATTCAATAGTTATGCACAATTGTGAATAACTCTATAAATTTCAATAAAACAGGGTGTTTTATGAGGTGCGT